>JAEZQN010000257.1 GCA_023441145.1 Bacillota bacterium | reverse complement strand
ATCCAATGTTGATATAGAAATTGCAGCATTTAGTGGTGGTGCATACCTTGGAATGAAAAAGTATCCTATGACATGTTTTGTTGCAGGTACTATGATTTTAACAGCCACAGGTAATGTTGCCATTGAAAACATCAAAGTAGGGGATACAGTAATCGCAACAGATCCTGATACCTCCACTACAGAGGAAAGAAGAGTAGTACAAACATACATCAATCAGGTTTCAACGTTTGTACATCTTACAATTCATAAGGAAGTAATAACGACAACATTAACCCATCCATTTTATGTGAAGGAACGAGGCTTTGTGAAAGCTAGTGAACTTCAGGTAGGCGATGAGGTTGTAAATGTAACTGGTGGAAGTTATTCAGTAGAGAAGATGAGTGTTGAAGTTGTAGAAAAGCCAGAAACAGTGTATAATTTCCATGTAGAAGAGTTTCATACTTATTATGTTGGGGATAGTAGTGTACTGGTACATAATAGATGCGGAAGTGGTGGAGAGACTGTAGATGTTGATTTAAAATATAAAGATGGATGGACATCCGCTCAGAAGGCAGAGGCTGACGCAAAAGTCAAAGCTCTTTCAGAAGCGAAAACTGTAAAAACACCTGCTAATAGAAGTGGAACTTCAGCATCATCAAGATACAAATCAGCGTATGGTAAAGCAACTGTACCTAATGGCTATGATGTAGATCATACCATTGATCTACAATTAGGTGGTGCCGATAATATATTGAATATGAATCCATTGGAAATGAGTGTGAATCGCAGTTTAGGGGTTCAGATTAAAAATGCTATAAAGGATTATCCAGTAGGTACAGAGTTTGGAAGATTTACAATACATTAAAGGAGCAATAGGTTATGTTTGATGACTTTTTAAAATATTTCAATGAAACAACGAGAGTAGTATATTCGAATGATTTGTTTGATGATTTTATTAAGCAATTAGGTGGAAGAAGATTTGGAAATGGACTGTTTAACTCATTTTCTGGAAAAAAAATAATTAAATGGGAAGAAATTGTAACTGAGGCTTACCCAGAATTTAAGAATAAGTTTAAATTATTCGGGTATGATTGGTTAGGTCGTTGTTTTGGAATTGATACACGAGGAACAGGTATGGAAGGAATACTAATGTTCGAAATTGGTACTAATGATGTACTCGAAATTCCGTGTTCATTGGAAAAATTTCTTAATGAGGAAATTCCATTATATTCGGATGCATGCTTAGCAGAATCCTTTTTTAATGAATGGATAAAATATTCACATACTAAACTTGAGTATGGTAGATGTGCTAGTTATAAAGTGCCTTTGTTTTTAGGTGGAGAAGACGTTGTGGATAATCTTGAAGATTGTGATATGGAAGTGTACTGGGGAATAATAACACAAGTAAAAAATAGAATATAAATTAGTATATATCTTGATTAGGGTTATACTTTAGGGTACCAACCCCCTAGACTTAGAGGGAATGGCCTACTGAGGGCAAAATTTGCCCCCAGGTATACGAACAAACAAAACTTTATATTTAGTTCCCCAAAGCTGATATAAACGCACTTTATGTATCAAAGAAATATGTTGCGAAAGGTGTGTTGCTTTATGCCTATTAAAAAAGTGAACCTAGATGCAATTAAACTATACGAGACCTGGCAAGTAAAATAAAAACTTCTGGTAACGTTCAAGTTAGTCAGTTTACGGCTAGAAATAACATTTGATTTCCAATACAGAATATTTCCAAGCATAAACACCTTAAAAAGAAACAGGGGAAAACAAAGACTAAAAGAGATCATCTAAATGATATGAGACACCAAAGAGTGTCAGAGAGAGTAGCAATAAACTTATGGTTTCGATTTATATGCTGTTTCGAAGGAGGATATTGATGAAACTTGATAAAAATCAGCAAAAGCAATTAGTTAATGCAATACGTAAATCTTTAAATAAAAAAGGATTCAAAATAAAAACCAATACGATTTATACCATTATAGAGAATGCATTTATTCATTGTGATTTTGTTATTGTTAATTCACAAAAAATGGTATTTAGAATTTATATTAAGGGTTATGACTATGATAACATTTTCTGGGAAATTATGCAGATGCCAGAAAATATAATGAAAAATGATTCATTAAAAGGGTGTGGGGCATTTAAAGCTCCTTCCATTCTATTGAATAAAGGTGAAATCGACCTTACAGATAAATATGATGAACAGGCAGAGTATCTTGTAGAATTAATGGATAAATGCAGTCGTGATTTTATAAGACGATATGATATTGACGAGTATATTATTAATAAAGAAAATGGTACAGATAAGGAAATCTTGAAATGTTTAGCCTATCTTCATATGGAGAAAAAAGCAGATGCTATAAAGATAGCACAAGATTCTATTGATAATGGTAATAGAGGCAATTATGAAAATGAGGGTAAGGCATTTTTTGAATGGGTGTTATTATTGACACAGTAAACATGTTTATTATGTCTCCACATAAGGACACGCACTACCCTAATAAATTATTACGGTCTTTAAATTGATTGAAATGATTCCCGCCGAAGGCGATGTATCCATACAGATTAAATTAGAGACCTTAGAGCGAAAATTGCCATACAGGTGCATTTAAGGACATTTATAGATTAGAAAAAGTCAGCAAGAATCATTATGATACCCTTGCTGACTTTTTTGTTATTTCATAAGCGCCTTTTAAAAGGGGGTCATATAAAGAATAAGAATGTATTCTTGCATGTTTGTTAGGATGTATAGTGTCAAGTTTTTTGCAAGTTTATTTTCCATCCGGTACTCATTAGCTATCCGGCTATGTTTTCAGACTCTGATTAAATATCTAGCTCTTTAAGATGATCCATATTCATATAACATTTTACAGTCCACTGGGTACCTGCTACATGACGGAGTCTGGCGCATACAAGCATTAACGCACTTTGACCATCTGGAAATGCACCGATGTCTTTTGAGTGCTACTTAAGCTCACGATTTAAGCGGCTAATTGTATTGTTAATACGTATGTGAATCCAATGTTGATATAGAAATCGTAGCATTTAGGGGGGTGCTTACCTTGGAATGAAAAAGTATCCTATGACATGTTTTGTTGCTGGCACCATGATTTTAACAGCGACGGGTTATGTTGCCATTGAAAACATCAAAGTAGGGGATACAGTAATCGCAACAGATCCTGATACCTCCACTACAGAGGAAAGAAGAGTAGTACAAACATACATCAATCAGGTTTCAACGTTATTACATCTCACAATTCATAAGGAAGTAATAACGACAACAATACCCCATCCATTTTATGTGAAGGAACGAGGCTTTGTGAAGGTCACTGAATTTCAGGTTGGCGATGAGATTCTAAATTTTACTGGTGGGAGTTATCCAGTAGAGAAGATGGGTGTTGAAGTTGCAGAAAAGCTAAAATTGCGTATAATTTCCAGGCAGAGGAGTTTCATATTTATTATGTAGGGGATAGATTTTTTATAGGCTACTGGAATATTATAACATATAAATATAATTTCTATATATTTTATGTTAAAATATAGTATGCAAGTTAACCAGTTAATCAGGAACAGAAACGTTCAAATTTATTTAGAACCTAATATTATAGAAGTTAGGAGTAAAAGAGTAAATTGAAATTATGGGTGTTTTATTATTTATTTTGTGCTTTTTTGCTATATTTATAATATTACAATTTCGTGCAAAAATAGATGGTACAAATATAAAGGTTAGAATAGATAGTGGTAGAAAGCATGAAAGTGGCGACATAAGAAGTATAGCGGCGTCAGAACATTCTAAAGAATGACTACATATGTACAAGAATCGTGATATCTATAATAAATAGAAAAGAAGTAAGGAGGATAGGATATAGAGATGTGGAAGGTGTGGACCAAGGGGATAATCGGAGGAATCTTATTGCTGGCGAGTATTGTATTAGCCATATTGACAATAAAACCATATTCTTCTGAGTATGTAATTGAGAATAATGCTATGATAAAAGGCTTATTGATAATACTATTGATAGGTCTGCCTTTACTACTATGCCGTTCTAGTTATATAAGTTATCTGAGGATAAGAGGGAATAAAACCAAGAGAAATAACAGTAAAAGAATAAAAATAAAAGGCATAGCAAAGGCTTCTGAAATTCCAAAGAAGATAAATGAAAGAAAAGCCACAAGAGAATCTGTTAATGAACCTGGGCAAAATTTTGTATTTAATGGAAGTGTTCCGGTTTTTAAAACCGCAAAACAAAAGAGTAGTGATTTTACAAAATGGTTAGGGCGTATTTTGGGGATTTTTACATTATATGTAGTGGGTTTTGTGATATTTATAATCATTATGACCGTATTGATTCATATTATGTAATGCCTCCAATCGTAGCCATGCCATGTGCAGTAGCTTTGACTGTTTACTTATTTGCCGTAATTCCATTTGTATGTGTGTTGCTATACTATAGTGGTAGAGCTAGCAACCAAGTTGTGAACCTATATGAGGATGTCTTGCTTTATTATCTGCCAAAAAGTGATCTTTATTACATCCGAACCATTAAGCAACTTACCATGACTCCAAAGTTTATTATAATAGAGGGTAAATTTGGTCATCGTAATGAGGTCCGAACAGAGGCCCCTGCTTTGCGCGAGAAGCTAAAGATTCCTCGTACTTTTAAAGACCAGGATGAATTGGCAATAACTGAATTTCTAAAGAATCATACAGAGACGCACACTAATAATAGAAAAAGGGGGGAAGAGAATGGAGACAATTAGGTTTAAGCATAAATATACCACTATTAACCCTAGTAAACATTTTATCAGATCAGGGAAAATCAGGGTTCTTTGTTTTTTTCTCGGACTCATTTTTCTACTCATAGCTTATTTAGTCAGTAAAGAGTTATTAGTCCTCCATCTAGCGATAGCGATTCTATTGCTACTCAATGCAGTTATGCCAAGAAAGGATGCTTATCTAGAAAAGGTGGTATCCTCAGAGCTTGCTTATGATGGAGAGAAGTTAAAGGTAATATTTAATGATATAGATGAATTGGATGGTTTAGGTCCAAGAAAAGAAGAGTTTGTAATGAAGGTTAAAAGCGTATTTTTAGTAGCCTATCATAAAGAAGAAGCACGGCTTACTATTGAAAGTGTTATGGGTGTTAAGGTTAAAAGTTCAAATGACAAGTTAGCTCAAAAAAGTCTACCATATAGTGGGAGAGAGTGTTTTTTGGAACTATTTCTAACAGAGGATGAGAAATATGATGTTCTTTCATTTATGCAAAGAATATGTATAAAACATAGAATTTTTATTGAGGATTGGGTATAAGATTATATTTAAGGCTTATTTATTGAAATCCATTTGAAAAGACCATATCATATTGGAAATTGTGTTAATGAAAAGTCTCTGAATTGGTATATAGACAAGTGTTATAAATGCTTAAAATGTGTTGTATTATGGGAGGATAAGTATGAGTAACAGTAAAGGGTATAGCATAAATGTTCCTCATTTTTATTGCTTAGAGTATTGTGAAGAGGATAAGAAAATGATTGTGGAGATGGACTTTCGTGAAGATTATTTTTTCTTGAGCCTGAAGTTAATCGCTCATTGGGAAAAGCCTTATGATACGATTATAATTGAAGATGAGGAAAAGATAAGGATATTATTGAACATTAGAGAATTTTTATTAACAAAAACTATACCAAGCAACATTATTATGAGTAATTTGTAAAGGAGAAAAATTACAAATTTATTCGAAGTAGTTGACATTCAAAAATTATCATGGTAGTATATGGGAAAGTTAATATTTAAAACCGTTGAAGCGAAGATAAAAATAGTGATGCTCTCTCAGAGAGCCCGTGTAGGTGTGAGTCGGGCAGAAAACAAGCTATTAAATGGATCGCGGAGGGCGCAGTCAAAGGTGAAAACCGAGTATTCTGCGACGTGTAGGCATACGTAAGTTGCCAGGAATATGTTAGTATTCTGCTAAGTGTGTAGCTTAGGCTACGAATCAAGGTGGTACCGCGGATAGTATATCATTCGTCCTTGACAGAAGTGAAATTCTGTCAAGGACTTTTTTTGTGTTAACAGCGAGCCAAGCACGCAGTGCTTGTTATCCAAAAAGAGAAGGTCACGAGGGGTAAGCGAGTGTCCCTCACCGAATGACGAGTTTTACAGAAAGAAGGAGGGTTAGCATGATAAAGCCAGGGTTAGATGAACTTAAACAGATTGTAAGCACAGGGACCTATAACATTGCTCCTATTAGTATGGAATTACTATCCGACAGTAAGACACCGATTGAAGTCATGAGAATCTTAATGAATGTCTCAAAACATTGTTATATGTTGGAGAGTGGCGCGGATAATGAGAACTGGGGACGATACACTTTTTTAGGCTATGCTCCAAAGCATGAATTGACCTGTGTAAACGGAGAGATAAAGCTCGATGGTAAGAGCGTTGAGAGTAAAGAACCACAAGAGTACATACGAGAATTGTTAAAAGCATACAAAAGCCCTGTAATAAAAGGTTTTCCAACCTTTACAGGTGGTTTGGTAGGATACTTCTCCTACGACTATATCAAATA
>JAEZQN010000056.1 GCA_023441145.1 Bacillota bacterium | reverse complement strand
GTTGTCTTTCATGATGAAGCAAGAGATAAATTCTTAGAGATCGTACTTCCTAAGATTTATGAAACGATGCGCCTAGATATTCCAGATGAGCTACAGGATAAATATATCGTAGAGGATTTAAAACCTAGCATTTATTTGGACAAGCATAAATTCAATATCAGGGCTACTATAAAGTTCCAGTATGGGGACTATGAGATTAATCCTCTAGATTATGTGGCTAAGGATGGGTTAATTATTGTACGTCAGCCGGAGAAGGAAAATGAGATTATTGCAGCCTTAGAAGATATGCATTTTGTTCCTTCAAGAAATTATTATGCCTTAAGGGATGAGCGATATATCTTTGAATTTTTAACTGTAGGCGTATCCTCCTTAAGTACCCTTTGTGGCTTATATTATTCCGATGATTTTAAGAACTTTACCTTACGTTCACCAGGAAAGCTGACTACAAACCTAAAGGTGAATAAAGAGATCAATATGCTAGAGATGGAGCTTAATTATGATCAGATTCCAAAGGAAGAGCTTCATGAATTATTCGCCTCCCTTCAATTAAAGAAGAAATACCACCGTCTAAAAAGTGGTGCGTTTATCTCGTTGGAGGATTCTAGTTTTGCCTCTTTATCTACTATGTTTGACAAGCTGGATGTGGAAGAAAAGAATATTTCTGACAACGCCATTTTACTTCCAAAGAATTCTGCTGTATATGTCAACGAACTTGTGAATGATAACAGTGATTTTATAACTAACCGTAATGATGAGTTTAAGCAGTTAGTGAATGGTATTGTGAATCCTAGTACCACGAATTATGAGCTTCCTAAAGGAATTGAGGTTGAATTAAGACCTTATCAGGTTACTGGATACAAATGGCTGAAAACTTTGGCTGATAACGGCCTTGGTGGTATCTTAGCAGACGATATGGGTCTTGGTAAGACTCTTCAGACCATTGTATATGTGTCTAGTTGTATTGAGAAAGCCACTTTAACGGAAGAGGGAGATAAGGCACTCTTTTTGATTGTATGTCCGACCTCCTTGGTATACAACTGGCAGGATGAGTTCCATAACTTCGCCCCTCATATACGTACTATAGTAGTAAGTGGTGCTCCAGAACAGCGTAAAGAAATCATTGAAAGTCATGTGGATAACGACGTTATCATTACCTCTTATCCGCTGATTCGAAGAGATATTGAGCATTATGAAAAGCTGAATATTCATACGATGTTTATCGATGAAGCACAGTTTATTAAAAATGCCAACTCTATTAGTGCAAAGGTGGTGTAGCAGGTACCTGCCCAACATCGTTTTGCCCTAACTGGAACCCCTATTGAGAATTCTTTATCAGAGCTATGGTCAATTTTTGACTTTATTATGCCTTATTATCTCTTTAGCCATTCTAAGTTTGTGGAGCGCTATGAGAAACCGATTATTCGGGATGATAGTAAGAAGACCTTAGAGGACTTAAGCCGTCATATTCAGCCGTTTATCTTACGAAGAATGAAGAAAGATGTCTTAGAGGAATTACCTGAAAAGATTGAAAGCAAATATTTAACAGAAATGACAACCGAGCAAAGAAGTATCTATCTTTCTTATATGGAAAGCATACGAAATGATATTACGAGAGAGATTAATGAAAATGGTGTAGGTAAGAGCCAGATGAAGATATTGGCTGCCTTAACAAGACTTCGCCAGATTTGTTGCCATCCTTCTACATTTGTAGAACACTATGAGGGAGGTAGTGGTAAGCTAGAACTATTAATGGATCTCTTACCAGATTTCATCCTAAATGGGCATAGAATTCTCATTTTCTCACAGTTTACTTCTATGCTTGAGATTATTGCCAATGAGCTAAAAGAACAAGATATTAGCTACTTTTATCTGGAAGGCTCAACCTCTATGGAGGACAGAGCAGACTATGTAAGAAGGTTTAATGAGGGTGAGACCTACGTCTTCTTGATATCCCTAAAAGCAGGTGGAACAGGACTTAACCTTACGGGAGCCGATACAGTAATTCATTTTGATCCGTGGTGGAATCCTGCAGTGGAAGAGCAGGCAACTGACCGTGCTTACCGAATTGGTCAGATGAATCGGGTGCATGTTATTAAACTTCTTACTAAGGGAACTATTGAAGAGAAAATCTACAAATTACAGCAAAAGAAAAAGGCTTTATCAGAGGCGGTTATTCAGTCCAAGGAAGTATTTATTAATAAGCTGACCAAGGAAGAGATTCAAGAGCTATTTACGGAATAATAGAACAAAGAGTTTCGCTTGCGAAACTCTCCGCCTGCGGCGGGTCGCGTAAGCGACATTATCTATACCGCCGCAGTGCAATAAAAAAGGGTGGTACACAAGGAAAGTGTACCACCCTTTTTATAGTGAGAGCTTTACTTTAAACACTCTGTATAGTTGGCTTGGTTTAACCTACTTATTCAAAGTTTTCAGTGTAAAATTCTTCAATTAACTCGTCAACATATGCCTCATTATCAAAGGTATAACGCTCATAGAGACGCTGCTTCATATAATCAATCTTCTTAAGGAAGATTGCCTCTTTGGCATCTTCATCATTGTCAAATTGTGCTAAAGTATCAGCAGTAATATTCTCAGACAGCCATTCCTTTATGGAGGCTGTGATTTCTTTTTCATCATCAATCTCATCAAATATAGTTTTTGATTTAATATAAGAAGTAATGGCTACTACTATAAAAGCGATTGAAACACCACCTAATACGATATATTGCATTAAACTGTTAAATAAGGTGATTACTTTAATCGCATTTAGAACAGTAAAAATAATACCAGCAACACCAAACACAAGAAAGATGTAGAAGGTGGACCTGAAATCATTGTATCGTTCTTCTTTCTTTACATATGTAACGGAGTTCTTAGGAATCATCTTTGACAAAGGTATCTCTACGTCTTTGACTTTACCTTCCTCATCCTCTTGGTCAATGTCTGTAAAGACTTCTTCAAAAGGGTTTTTAGCTTCCATTTGTGCTTTTTTTTCTGAGGAGTCATAGGCTAGGTATAGCTTTTTGGCTTCTTCTAGATAATCTTCTGTAACATAGACACCATAAACCTCTTGGGGTTCGTCATAGAGAACCATTGCTTCCTCAATATCAGAATATCCTAAGAATTCATGGAATTTGATTGCTTCGTCTTCATTTTCAAACAGAGCAACACACTGATCGCATTGTGAAGTTAACTCATCAACGAGTGTAGCTCCACAGTCTGCACATACAGTAATACCTTCTTTGTATTCATATTTGCATTTTGGACACCAGGACATATTATTGCCTCCTTAAATAATTTGGATAAGTACCGTATGGGACCTATCCAAATTTAGATATAGTATTGTATGCAAGAGAATTAATCACTAGTTCATAGTTACTTAATCCTGAACTTTATATAGATGATAGGATTTCTTACCTTTCTTAATAAGTAGGGCATTGTCTGCGTTAAAATCTGCAGTTGTAAAGATTCGGTCAAATGCAGTTACCTTTTCATCATTTACTGTAACACCACCCTGCCGAATATTTCTTCTAGCATCAGAGCGGGTAGTAGCAAGCTTACCATCGACTAAAAGGGTAATTAAATCGATTCCTTCTTCAAATTGACTGCTAGAGTAGGTAGTAGTAGGAATATCTTCTGTTTTAAGATTACCACCAAATAGAGCTTTTGAAGCTTCTAAAGCTTTCTTTGCTTCCTCTTCTCCATGTACGATCTTAGTAATCTCAAAAGCTAGAACCTCTTTTGCATAGTTTATTTCACTATCCTTTAAGGCTCCTAAGCGACGAACCTCATCCATTGGAAGGAAGGTTAGAAGAGCAAGACATTCTTCTACCTTTACATCCTCTATATTACGCCAATATTGGAAGAACTCATAAGGAGAAGTCTTGGCAGGATCAATCCATACAGCACCCTTCATCGTTTTACCCATCTTAATACCTTCTGAAGTAGTTAAGAGTTTAAAGGTTAAACCATAAGCAGGTTTGCCTTCCTTACGACGGATTAATTCTACACCACCGAGGATATTGGACCACTGATCATTGCCACCTAACTCAAGGGTACAACCGTATAATTTATTTAATTTCCAGAAGTCATAGGACTGCATTAGCATATAGTTAAATTCAAAGAAAGTTAAGCCCTTCTCCATACGTTGCTTATAACACTCTGCACTAAGCATCTTATTTACGGAGAAATGAACTCCAACTTCTCTTAAGAATTCCACATAATTTAAATCTAGTAGCCAGTCTGCATTATTGGCAATAATCGCGTTGTCATTATCAAAATCAATAAATTTGCTTAATTGCTTATAAAAACAGTCTGCATTATGTTGGATTTTCTCTTTGGTCATCATGGTTCTCATGTCGGACTTTCCAGAAGGATCTCCGATCATTGTAGTACCACCACCTAATAGAGCAATTGGTCTGTGACCGGCTTTTTGCATATGCATCATAGCCATAATTGTAAGAAAATGGCCAGCAGTAAGACTGTCTGCAGTTGCATCAAAGCCTATATAAAAAGTAACTTTTTCCTTACCTAGTAATTCTTTGATTTCAGCTTCATGAGTTGTCTGCTCGATAAATCCACGTTCCAGCAGCACATCATAAACATTTGTAGACATTACAAAACCTCCTAACAGTATTTATAGCCTTTATTAGCCTATAGTTCTAAGTTATCGTACCATAAGGAGTTTTAAAATTCAAGCATTAACCAAATTATGCAAGCATATTTTTAGGTCAAGTTTGATATATATGAAATAGAAAGACAAACCTATTTATGAAGTGTAAGTAGAGTGGATAATTAGTATAGGAGGAATTAAGATGCTGTCTTATGATACTAAAAAAATGGACTCGCTAATAAGTAAGCTTCCACCAGATATGCCAAAGGATCTAATTCCAAATACTAAGGTAGCTAGTGGCTTTTTTGAGAAAAATAATACTACGACAATTGCTACTAAAGTACCAGAGGATGCTGGAATGGCAGCCGTAGAAAAGCCTCATAAAAGGAGCCAAACGAATTATGTGTCTCTAAATAGCTATAAACAGGAGATTAGACCATCAAGTGATGCACTGATTAAGGAGACTTCTGATGCAATACTAAGAGGGATTCCTGAGGTGCTACATGACCCATACCGGGTAAAACTATCCCATGCAGAATCTAATTCTAGTAATAGTAAAGGACAATGGGTAGGAGAACCCATGACTATGAGTAGAATGGAGTACATACAGTATGTAAGGGAACAGTGTGAGAAGGAGCTGTGCTACGTACCTAAAAGACCTAGTTATAGTATAAGTCTAGATAATGAGGAAGCGAAAGAAGATACAATGGAAAAAGTGTCAGCGTTAGAGATGACTAAAGATTTGGTACAACCTACAGAAGCTCTAGAAAAAGCTGAGCAAAAGGTAGAAGGAAAGCTGCCCTTAGTGTTAAAAGAAAACTTAGAGGAAGAAATGATAGTAGAGGCGCGGCTAGATAGTAAAAAAAGACGATTTTTAAGAATTCTTTGGATACGGTTTATTATCGCTTTATGTCTATTTATTGGCTTAGTGTCCTTTGATTTGCTAAATGTGCATTTTGGATCTACTGGTATTCATGAGGTAAAGGATGTGGTAGCCAATAATTCTACCATACAGAAAATCGAAAAAATTGTTTCAGATTTTACTGAGAATACAGTACTTCCTGTATTTGGAATAGATAAGGAGGATGGTCAGTAGTACAACTGCCTTGTACTACTGGCTTTTTTGTGCTAAAATACAAAAGTTAGGTTCAATTGACAAATAAAGAAAGAGGTTTTTATGAGAAAATTAGCACTTTCAGATGAGATATTATTATCGGTTGAAAAACCCGCTCGATATATTGGAAATGAAGTGAATATGGTAGTAAAGGATCCCAGTCAGGTAGACATTCGTTTTTGTATGTGCTTTCCAGATGTGTATGAAATAGGAATGTCCCATCTTGGTATCCAGATTCTTTATGACATGTTTAACCGAAGAGAGGATACCTACTGTGAAAGAGTATACTCACCTTGGGTTGATTTAGATAAAATCATGAGGGAGAAGAACATCCCTTTGTTTGCGTTGGAAAGCCAGCAACCTATCAAGGATTTTGATTTTCTTGGAATTACGTTGCAGTATGAGATGTGCTATACCAATATACTGCAAGTTCTGGAACTATCTCAGATTCCACTAAAGGCATGTGATAGAACAGAAGCAGATCCAATTGTGATTGGTGGTGGCCCTTGTAGCTATAATCCTGAGCCAATTGCAGACTTCTTTGATATCTTTTATATTGGGGAAGGAGAAACGGTATACGATAGTCTTTTAGATGTCTATAAGGAGCATAAGAAGAATAAAACTTCTCGTAAGGAATTTTTAGAGGCAGCAGCAGAGATAGAAGGTCTCTATGTACCAATGTTTTATGATGTTACCTACAACAAGGATGGCACCATAAAAAGCTTTACTCCTAATAATACTCATGCTAAAGCCTCTATTAAAAAGCAGGTGGAAATGGAACTAAGCGATGCTTCCTACCCGGAAAAGCCTCTGGTACCTTATATTAAAGTTACCCAGGACCGAGTTGTGTTAGAAATACAAAGAGGCTGTATAAGAGGGTGTAGATTCTGCCAAGCTGGTATGATTTATCGTCCGATTCGAGAGAGAAGTGTAGAATTTTTAAAGGAAAAAGCAGATCTCATGTTAGCAAACACCGGTCATGAGGAGATTTCTTTAAGTTCCCTAAGTTCCAGTGATTATTCTCGGCTTCCAGAACTTGTGTATTATCTGATTGAGGAATACGGCTCTAAAGGCGTGAATATTTCTCTTCCTTCTTTGCGTATTGATGCCTTTGCGTTAGATGTCATGAGTAAGGTACAAGATGTGAAAAAAACCAGCTTAACCTTTGCTCCTGAAGCAGGGTCTCAACGACTTAGAGATGTTATCAACAAAGGATTAACGGAGGAAGTGATTCTTAAGGGTGCAAGAGATGCATTCCTTGGTGGCTGGAATAAGGTAAAGCTATACTTTATGATTGGTATTCCTACCGAAACAGAGGAAGATATTGAAGGAATTGCCATACTCTCAGATTTAGTGGCCAGAGAATATTACGATGCTATTCCTAAGAGTGAGAGAAATGGTCGTTGTCAGATTACTTCTAGTACGTCATTCTTTGTTCCAAAGCCATTTACTCCATTCCAGTGGAGCAGAATGTGTAAACCAGAGGAATTCTTAGACCGCCAGCGCTTCTTAAATGGAAAGATGAAGGAGCAGTTAAACTATAAGAGTATTCGTTATAACTGGCATGAGGCAGAGCTTACAATGCTAGAAGGCATCTTTGCCAGGGGCGATCGAAGACTAAATGATGTTATATTAGATGCATATAAAAAAGGATGTATCTTTGACTCTTGGTCTGAACATTTTAAATACGATGCATGGTTAGAAAGTTTAAAGGAACATGACATAGATATTGAGTTCTATACTTCAAGGGAACGTGATTATGATGAAATACTTCCTTGGGACTTTATCGATGTAGGTGTTACTAAGAGGTTCTTAATAAAAGAATATGAACAAGCTAAGGCATCTACAATTACCCCAAACTGCAGACAGAAGTGCTCTGGATGTGGTGCTATGAGTTTTGGAGGAGGTGTTTGCTTTGAAAGCAAGGCTTAAGTTTACGAAATATGGTGCTGTAAAATTTATCGGTCACCTTGACATCATGAGATTTTTTCAAAAGGCTTTTCGAAGGGCAGGCATTGATGTAGCGTATTCTCAAGGTTACAGCCCTCATCAGCTTACTTCTTTTGCGGCTCCACTTGGAGTAGGGCTTACTAGTAGTGCTGAATATATGGATATGGAATTGAATTCTTCCATTACAGAAGAAGAATTTTTAAATAAACTAAATCCTGCTCTTGTAGATGGTATTGAGGCAGTTGGTTTTAGTATGCTAAGAGACGATAGTATCAAGTCTATGACAGCTATGGCTGCAGCAGACTATATGGTATCCTTAAAGGATGGTTATGAAGTTGTTGAGAACTTTTCTGAACGATTTAAAGAATTTCTATTAATGCCTCATATTACTATTACCAAAAAGACAAAAAAGAGTGAGGTAGAACTAGATATCAAACCATTCATCTATGAAGCAAGTCTGTCAAAGGAAGAATTTAATCAACACTGCGTATATGAGGTGAATGTAGATCAGGCAGAAGCTTATGACAATGACAATGTGGTCTTCTTACGCCTATGTTCTGGTAGCGTGAATAACCTAAAACCAGAGCTAGTGATGCAGGCCTTTTGTCAGTATAATAATATAGAGTACAATCCATTGGCTTATCAGGTGCATCGATTGGAGGTATATGCTAACGATGTATCAAAACAGGAAATGGAAGATGGAATTAGAAAACTGGTACCTTTAAGTCAGTATCAAGTCTTACAGTAAAATTGCTTACTAATGGAAAGGATGTCCTGTAATGAAAAATCAATTAGTCATTCTTCGACATAACAATAGAATATTATCCTGTCTTATTGAGAATGATCAACTAGCACAGATCAATATCTCTAGTGAAAATAGTGAAGGACTCCTACACAATATCTATATTGGTAAGGTGAAGAACATTGTAAAAAACATCAATGCTGCCTTTGTAGAAATTGCAGATGGACAAATGTGCTATTATTCTCTGGAAGAGAATTCTCATACCATCTTTGTGAATCAGAAGAATAATGATAAGGTTGTCATTGGGGACGAGATTATTGTTCAGGTGGAGAAGGAGGGAGTAAAGACAAAGGCTCCCGTAGTCACCTCTCATTTGACCTTAGTAGGTAAATATGTTGTATTAACCCATGGAAAGGTGAATCTAGGAATCTCTAATAAGATAGCGGATCAGGAGAAACGAGAACAGCTTATGGAGATAATAGAACCATATAAAAATGACAATTATGGTCTCGTAATACGTACCAATGCTGCTGAGGCAGACAGAGAATTGATAGAAAATGAGGTAACAGCTCTGACAGAGGAGTATCATAATTTGTTGACTTATGGGGTGCATAAAACCTGTTATTCTTTAATTTATGAGAGCCCTGCGGATTACCTTTGTGATATTCGCGATGGATATGATACTTCTGTGGAACGTATTATTACGGATGATACAGTGCTCTATGAGAAAATAAAGCATTATATCAGTAGCTATCAAAGTAAGGACCTTACAAAGCTTTGTTTGTATGAAGATAAGATGCTTAGTCTAAAGGCGCTATATTCCATTGAAACGAAACTTGAGAAAGCGCTACAAGAAAGAGTATGGCTAAAGAGTGGTGGATATCTTGTGATACAACCTACGGAAGCCTTAGTTGTTATTGATGTTAATACAGGAAAAGCAATTGCAGGGAAACGTAATCCTGAGCAAACCTTTGAACGGATTAATAGAGAGGCAGCAGAGGAGATTGCGAGACAAATTCGCCTGCGTAATCTATCTGGCATTATTATCATTGATTTTATAGATGTAAAGGCGAAAGCCAGTAAAGAAGCATTATTAGTGCTATTGAAGAATTTATTTAAAAAGGATCCCGTTCGTACGGTGGTAGTGGATATGACTCCGTTAAATCTAGTGGAGGTAACTAGAAAAAAAGTCAGAAAACCACTTTATGAGCAAATGAAGGTTGTATAAGAGGTTTAAAAAAGAGTTTTGCAAGCAAAACTCTTTTTTGCATTGATAAGGGTGGTAGTATGTGGTAATCTTATTAAAGATACTTTAAAAAGTATAATTAAAAAGTAAGGGGAGTGTTTACATGGACCAAAGTACTGCCCATTTTGATTTAGTGAAACTTCAAAATCAAAAGATAATAAGAAATTTATTGAGAAGAGAAAAACCACAGAGTATCTCGGCCTTAGCAAGTAAAGCCTCTCTAACGTATCCCACTGTTGCAGCTTTATTAAAGGAGCTTAATGATAAGGGTGAGGTGATACAAAATCAAAATCCCCAAAGTAGTGGAGGTAGACCTGGTGTTCGGTATGAGCTAGATGTTCATTTTCAGTATGGTTTAGTGGTGTATTTTAAAGAGTCGACTATTACTGCTAAGGTTTACAATGTGTATGGACAATTTGTAGAGGAATTTTCTTTTACGGTATCTTCAGCTCTTACTGTAGATTTCGTGGAATCTTTTGTAGATACGATAATGAAAAAGTATTCTAGCATTACTGCAATCTCCATAGGAATACCAGGTGTAGTCAACAACAATGATATTCTATCTTTGCCAGCATTTCCAAAGCTAACTGGAACCAGTCTAGGGGAAACCTTAAAAGATAAATTTAAGGTAGAAGTGTTTATAGAGAATGATCTTAATGCCATTTCTGTGGCCCAGATAAAAGAGAAAGAAAGCTTTGCACACATTGCTTATATGAAGCAATGTATCGGAACGGGTATTGTGTTAAATGGTGATATCTATACTGGAAGTAAAGGATATGCAGGAGAGCTTGAGTATATGTGTGAGAATTTACAGGATGAGGAACAGTCTTTAATCACCTGTATTATAGCATTAATCTGCGTCCTTAATCTCCCCCTTATCTATATATCAGGAGAATGCTGTACGGAGGATATGGTTTGTAGAATACTTGATAATTTAAATAAACTGCTGCCTGCAAATAGGATTCCAGAATTACAAGTAGTAAAAGAGTTAGAGGTAAAGTACGAGGAAGGTTTATTTAGAAGAATACTGTCATATTGGGAAAATACAATTTAGAAGGTGGACATATGGAACTAATAGAAAAAAATAACTTAAGAGGGCGGATAGGCAGTATCTTTCATGTTGCCTTTCCCCTTTTGATACAGGGGCTTGTATTTCAATTACAATCCCTAACGGACAAAGCATTTTTAGGTAATCTTGAAACAAAATATGTATCTGCAGTAGGAGCAGCACAGATGCCGTTTTATACAGTGGTAGACAGTATGGGGGCAATTAGTGTTGGACTTGTCATCATTGTTTCAAAGCTTTATGGAGCTTCTGAAAAAGAGAAAATCAATTCCTTTGTAAAGAGTACCGCCTTTTTTAATATGTTACTGGGGATCGCTATCTTTTTTTTATGGGAGCTTTTTGCAGCACCAATCCTTACTTTCTTTAAAACAGATGCACAGATTATTGATTACAGTGTTACCTATATTGAAATATGTGCCATTTATCTACTTGTATATGGCTTTGACTGCGCATTACAGTCTATGTTACAGGGAATTGGTGATACAAAACCAATTATGTACGCTGGGATTATTAAGGTAGGCTTAAATTTAGTGATTTCTTGGGTGTTAATCTTTGGTAAACTTGGATTTCCTGCTATGCACGTAACTGGTGCAGCAATAGGAACTATGGCAGCCAATTTCATTGCCTTTTTATTTATTGCAATCTATTGTCTTCTTATAAAACGAAAAGAATTAAAACTTAATAAATTGGACCATATGTGGTTTACCATCAAACCCTATATAAAAGTAATTAAACTTGGAATCCCTGTTGGAATAGAATATCTATTATGGAATGCATCCAACCTATTATTAATTCGGTTTATCAATAGCTTTAGTTATGAGGCCATGGGAATTTATACTCTGGTGTTTGGGCTTCAATGTATTATCTATATTATCTTTGCAGGAGTGTCCAAATCAGCTCTTACCTTAATGGGACAAAGCTTAGGTGCAAAGAAGGTTAAACGAGCCGACCAGTTATTTTATAACTGTATTGTCATTAATTTCTTTATTGTTTTAGTGGCTGCCATTTGCTTTATCTGCTTTCCTGATGTGCTTTTAGACATTTTTTCAAACGATAGTAAGTTAATACATAATGCAGTACCATATCTTATTTTTGTAGGTTTTATTATGTTTCCACAAAGTGTTAACGTAATTTGTGGCAATGGTATTAAGGCCCACGGCAATACGAAATGGATGCTAATTTCTCAAATCATTGGTTCCACCTTGGTTGTAAGCATCTCAAGTTTTCTTATCTTAAAGCTACATATGAATATGATGGCAGTTTTTATTACAATTTTTATTGATGAGACGGTTAGAGGTGGTATTAATTACTTATACTATAGAAGAAAATATGGATATAAAAGCAATACGAATATTAGTGATAATGCATAAAACAAAACTTGACAAACATAGCTCTTGATGATACACTAATCTAGTGTGCCGCACAATGAGGTAAAAGAATTGGTCTAACCAATCACCGCAGTTGGCGAGTAATGATTATAGGAGGTGCCATATGTACGCGATTATTGCAACAGGTGGTAAACAGTACAAAGTAGCTGAAGGCGACGTAATCAGAGTTGAAAAACTTGGTGTTGAAGCTGGTGAAACAGTTACATTTGATCAAGTTCTTGTAGTAAATAACGGAGAAGTTACTGTAGGTAACCCTACTGTAGCTGGTGCAACCGTAACTGCTTCTGTAGTAGCTAACGGAAAAGCTAAAAAAGTTATCGTTTACAGATATAAGAGAAAAACTGGATATCATAAGAAAAATGGTCATAGACAGGCTTTCACTCAGGTTAAGATCGAAAAGATCAATGCTTAATCTAAGTCAGGTGATGGAATGACTAAGATATCAGTCTTTAAGAAAGACGGTATTTATACTGGGTTTGAAGTAAGCGGACATGCAGGCTATGCCGAATCAGGTAAAGATATTGTATGTGCAGCGATTTCAATGTTAGTATTAAATACAATCAATTCTATTGAAACTTTTACCGAAGATGGGTTTTCCTGTGAGGCAGATCCTGAAAGCGGAAGAATCAAGTTTCAGTTTGAAGCTATTGTTAGTAAAGATAGTGAACTGCTTATGAACTCTTTAGTCCTTGGGTTACAAGGGGTACAAGAGGAGTATGGCAAAGAATATATGAAACTTATACTCAAGGAGGTGTAAGGTTATGTTGAGAATGAACCTTCAATTTTTCGCACATAAAAAGGGTGTTGGTTCTACAAAGAATGGTAGAGATTCTGAATCCAAGAGATTAGGAGCTAAGAGAGCTGACGGACAATTCGTTGTAGCTGGTAACATTCTTTATAGACAGCGTGGAACAAAGATTCACCCAGGTGTTAATGTTGGCCGTGGTGGAGACGATACTTTATATGCTCTAGTAGATGGCGTTCTTAGATTCGAACGTAAGGGTCGCGATAAGAAACAAGCTAGCGTATATCCTGTAGAAGCTAAATAGTATGAATCATTAAAGCCCCCAAATCTTGATGCAATCAGTGATTTGGGGCTTTTTATTCAATTTATCGTAATATAAGACGAAGTATTGCAATGTCTGAGTGAACAGTGAAAAGGAAAAACATATTCAGTTTAAAACTGTTAATACTAGTAATAGTTAGTTTTTTCTTTTTCACTATTCATTCAAAAAGGTATGTGGTAGAGTCTTAATAACTTAGAAATTATAATAGAAAGAGTACGTTGGTTGAGGTGATAACATGTTTGCAGATCGTGCAAAAATATATATACGTTCCGGGAAGGGCGGAGATGGCCATGTTAGCTTTCGAAGAGAGCTTTTTGTGGCTGCCGGTGGTCCCGATGGTGGAGATGGCGGCAAAGGCGGAGACGTCATTTTAGAAGTGGATATGGGGTTAAATACTTTGACGGATTTTCGTCATGTTCGCAAATATTGTGCTGGAGACGGTGAATCAGGTGGTAAACGTCGCTGCCATGGTAAAGACGGAGATGATTTAGTAATTAAGGTTCCTTATGGTACTGTTGTTAAGGATGCAGACTCCGGCAAGGTTATTACAGATATGTCAGGAGAGAATCTAAGAGAAGTATTGTTAAAAGGTGGCCGTGGTGGTAAGGGTAATCAACACTATGCTACCCCAACCATGCAGGTTCCCAAATATGCTCAGCCTGGTAAAAGAGCGATGGAACTAAATGTTATCTTAGAGCTTAAGGTAATTGCAGATGTAGGGCTTGTAGGGTTTCCTAACGTAGGTAAATCTACCTTCTTATCCCGTGTTACAAATGCAAAGCCGAAGATTGCGAACTATCATTTCACTACCTTAAATCCTAATTTAGGTGTGGTTGATTTAGATGGGGATGGGTTTGTTATTGCAGATATTCCTGGACTTATTGAAGGTGCCTCAGAGGGTGTTGGCTTAGGTCATCAATTCTTACGTCATATAGAGAGAACAAAGGTCATTATTCATATGGTTGATGCTGCTTCCACAGAAGGAAGAGACCCATTAAATGATATTAAGGTCATTAATCAAGAATTAGAAGCTTATAATCCAGAGCTAGCAAAGAGACCACAGGTGATTGCGGCCAATAAGACAGATGTGTTCTACGGAGTAGAAGAAGAAACTGTACTGGACTTACTAAGAGAAGAATTTGAACCACAAGGAATTAAGGTATTTCCGATATCTGCAGTTAGTGGTAGAGGAATTAAGGAACTTCTTTATCATGTGAAGGGGTTACTTAATGAGTTGGATCAAGAGCCAGTTATTTTTGAGAGAGAGTTCTTCCCAGAGGAGATGTTAGCATACTCTGATGATCCTTATACAGTAGTGAAGAATGAGGAAGGAATGTATGTAGTAGAAGGGCCTAAGATTGAGAAAATGCTTGGCTATACAAACTTAGATTCCGAGAAGGGATTTGAATTCTTCCAGAAATTCTTAAAGGATTCAGGTATCTTAGATGAACTTGAAGAACTAGGCATCGAAGATGGAGATACTGTTAAGATGTATGGATTACAATTTGATTATTATAAATAGAATGTGAGAGAAAGAGGATATTATGACAAGTAAGCAAAGAGCATATTTAAAGGGTCTTGCTATGACGATGGATCCAATTTTCCAGATTGGAAAAGCAAGTCTGACACCAGAAGTGACTGAAGCGATTAATGAAGCTTTAGAGGCAAGAGAGTTAATTAAGATCAGTGTCTTAAAGAATTGTATTGATGATCCAAAAGAAATTGCAGCTGTTTTAGGGGAACGTACCAACTCTACTGTAGTACAGGTGATTGGTAAAAAAATCGTTCTTTATAGAGAAAGCAAAGAGAAGAAGAAAATCGAACTTCCAAAATAGTACGAGGAGTGAACCTGGTGCAAGATAAAATGAGTAAAATTCACAAGCGTAAAATAGGGATTATGGGAGGCACCTTTAATCCCATTCATATGGGGCATCTCATTATAGCCGAGATGGCCTTTGAACAGTTTGACCTTGACAAGGTATTGTTTATGCCTGCTAGTCAGCCTCCGCACAAGCTTCATGAGGTGATTTTAGAGGATATCAGACGAGTAGCTATGGTTGAGCTTGCCATCAAGGATAATCCTCATTTTGAATTGTCTTTATATGAAGTGAATCGTCAAGATATTAGTTATACAGCGAGAACTCTCACCTATTTAACCAGTGAGTATAAAGATACAGAGTTTTACTTGATTTTAGGTGGAGATTCCATTGCAGCCATTGAGACGTGGAAAGTTCCTGGTACTGTAATGCAGTTAAGTAAGCTAATTGCATGTATCAGAGATGAGGTTGATGATATGGAGTTAGAGAGGCAAATGCTCTACCTTAATAAGAAATACAACGCCCAGGTGTATAAACTATTTATCCCTAAGATGGATATTTCTTCTACACTAATACGGGAGAGAATTGAGAAACATTTAAGTGTGAAGTATCTACTTCCTGACAATGTAATTGCTTATATTAAGAAGCATAATTTATATCAGGATACTATATAAGTAGTAGCATTTATGAAAAGCAGGATTATACGTATGATAGGGAGGACTGCTTATGGAGGAATTAATAAATTCTATACGTAATGATATGAAGAGTATATTAAAGCCTAGTCGTTATGAGCATACGTTAGGAGTAGCCTATACAGCAGCCAATCTTGCTATGCGATATGGGGCTCCTATGGAGGATGCGTTTATTGCAGGGCTGTTACATGATAATGCGAAGTATGTTAGTGATAGTGAATTAATACAGTTATGTGAAGAAAATCACATGGCAATCACTGAGTTAGAAAGAAAGCATGTATATCTTCTTCATAGTAAAGCAGGAGCAGTTCTAGCACAAAAAAACTATGATATACAAAAGGAAGATATTCTGAATGCGATTATTTACCATACTACTGGAAGACCAGGTATGTCAGTGTTAGAAAAAATAATTTTTATAGCAGATTATATAGAACCTAATCGAAAAAGTATTCCTAATCTTGAGAAGATTCGAACAGAGGCATATAGTAATCTTGACAAAACGGTAGCAATGATTCTTTCAAACACTTTGAATTATCTTATGGAAACTAAGGGAAAGGAAGAGATCGATCCTGCTACTATCAATTCCTATGAATATTACAAACAAAAGGAGTAGACCTATGAGTGAGTCAAAAAAAATGGCAAAGATTGTGTATGATGCATTAGAAGATAAGAAAGCAGAAGATATTGTAATGTTAGAAGTAAAGGATATTACAATTCTTGCGGACTATTTTGTGATAGCCCATGGTACTAATAGTTCTCAAGTACAGGCATTAGTAGACAATGTAGAGGAACAGTTAGGAAAAGCAGGAGTACACCCAAAACGTATCGAGGGAGTTGGGAATACAAACTGGATTCTTATGGATTTCGGTGACATTATTGTTCATATTTTCTCTAAGGAAGATCGTCTATTCTATGATCTTGAACGTATTTGGAGAGATGGTAAAAAGGTTTACAAAGAAGATCTATAAGTCAAAAATAAGATTTCTTATGAGTAAAACTGTTGTACGTCTTGTATAACAGTTTTTTCTGTAGGTGGAGAGTTTATAAAAATCACTCTTTGCACTAATAACATTAGGAGGAGAACTTTAGATGTACGGTGTTAAAGTATTAGTAGAGGAACATGATAATATTATGAGGATGGCTGAAGTGATGCGTTTGGCTTCACTTGCTGTTTTAGAAGGGCGAGAGCTTAATACTTCTGATTTTGAAGCTATGGCTGATTTTGTAAGAAATTATGCGGATAAACATCACCATGGAAAAGAAGAGGATATTTTATTTCAATATATGAAAGAAGAGCTAGGAAAGATTGGTGAAAACTTAATTCAACATGGTATGTTAGTGGAACATGATTTAGGTCGCCTTCATATAAGACAGATGCTGGAGGGGATTCATGAGTACAAGGCATCAAAGTCAAATATGGCTAAGTTAACTATAATAACCAATGCTGTTTGCTATAGTGACTTAATTAAACGTCATATTGGAAAAGAAAATGAAGTGGTGTTTACTTATGGGGAGAGAAGCTTGAAAGAAGATACTATAGAGAAAGTAAATACTCTTACAAAGGAAAAAGAAGAAGAGGCTAAAAAGGAAGGAATTCAAGACAAATATCTTGCTCTCTTAAATAGGCTAGAAGAGATTTATCGTTAGTAACCTATTTATTCTACTATTTAAAGTAGAAATCTATGAACATTTGTGTCGAAATTGAATATTATAGTATGAAACTATGATTATGTAGTCGAATCTGTTTTGCTATAGGATGGATGTTTCATGCAACCAAATTATACACAAATAAATGATAATATCAAACATGGTCAATATAGAAAGCTTGGAGAAGGTTCAGGACGTTTCGTATATGATATGGGAAATGGTTATGTAATCAAATATGGAAGAAATCATAAGGGCTTGGCTCAAAATGAACAGGAACATGAGATCTTTCATATAAGGATGAACCCGTTATTAGCAACCGTTGTAGGAAAGTCTCAGGATAATCGTATCTTAGTCATGGAAAAAGCAAACCCATATTTTAAGCCAATATATCTGTGTAAATACTATCATATTTCAAATATGAGAGAGCTTCTTACTATCCCAGAGGTGAAGAGGTTGATGGAGGACTACCATTTGG
>JAEZQN010000041.1 GCA_023441145.1 Bacillota bacterium | reverse complement strand
TTAGAAAGGAATAGGTTTGGCAAAAACAGCGAACAATATAAACAGCCTACCAACATGGAAGAGGATTTTATCTACCATTGTGATGTTTTTATTATAGATGACCTCGGAACAGAGTTAAACAATAGCTTTGTTACAAGCGAGCTATATAACTGTATTAACGAACGTCATTTGTTAAAAAAATGTACCATAATTTCAACTAATTTGACACCTAATGAATTATCTGCAACCTATAGTGAGCGAATCTGTTCTAGAATTATGGGTGATTATACCTTTCTTAATATATACGGTGACGATATCCGATTTACGAAGCATTTAAGAACCTAGAAATAGATTGCGATTTATAGTATATTTTGTCCTTGACGAATACTGGGGATAATGGTATAACCTTTTATGGACATTGTTACCAGTCATATGGTTTGGGTATCAAAATTTCTGAGTTACCAAAATCCAGGGCTTTTGATACCCAAATCATTTAACAGTATATTAAATATTAAATGGAGGATGCACTCATGCCGCAACAAGACAACAATTTGGAAATGATTCCTGTAGGTACTTTGGGAATCATTGCTCTTGAAAGTAGTCGCAAACTAGGGGATAAGGTAAATGATTACATTGTAAAATGGAGAAATGAGCGTCAAAGTGAACACTCAGGAAACATTGTTTTCAAAGCCTATAAACGTGATTCCTATCTTCTTAACGCTTCTTGTCCACGATTTGGAACAGGGGAGGCTAAGGGTATCATCAGAGAATCTGTAAGAGGTTCGGATGTTTATATCTTATTAGACGTATGTAACTATAGCCTAACCTATACTGTAAGTGGACATCTTAATCATATGTCTCCTGATGATCATTATCAGGATCTAAAACGTATTATTGCTGCAATCGGCGGTAAAGCAAGAAGAATCACCGTTATTATGCCTTTCTTATATGAAGGTCGTCAGCATAAACGTAGTTCCAGAGAATCCTTAGATTGTGCTTTAGCCCTTCAAGAGTTAACTAATATGGGTGTAGAAAGTATTATCACTTTTGATGCTCATGATCCTCGAGTGCAGAACTCTATTCCTCTAAAAAGTTTTGAAACTATTATGCCTACGTATCAGTTTATTAAGGCATTACTAAGAAATGTTTCTGATCTTAAGATAGATGCTAATCATATGATGGTAATTTCTCCAGATGAAGGTGCCATGGGACGAGCTGTTTATTTTGGAAACATTATGGGTGTAGACGTAGGTATGTTCTACAAACGGCGCGATTACACTACTATAGTGGATGGACGTAACCCGATTATTGCTCATGAATTCTTAGGTACTGACTTAGCCGGTAAGGACGTTATTATCGTAGACGATATGATTTCCTCTGGTGAAAGTATGTTAGATGTGGCAAGAGAATTAAAAAGACGTAAAGCAGGAAGAATCTTTATCGCTGCAACCTTTGGTCTTTTCACCAACGGTTTTACACGATTCGATAAAGCTTATGAAGAAGGTCTATTTGATAAGATTCTTACTACAAACCTAGTATATCAGTCTGAAGAGCTTTTATCTAAGCCATATTACATCAGTGCTGATATGTCAAAATATATTGCTTTGTTAATTGATACGTTAAACCACGACGCTTCTATAAGCGAGTTGTTAAGCCCAACAGAAAAAATCCGAAGAGTACTTTCTCTCTATGCAGAAGGGAAAGCTATCTAATTCACTTAAACAGCCTTCCAGGGAAGAACATTCCTTGGAAGGCTATTTTTATACAACATTCTTTCTTAAGAACTCTAGATATTCCTCTCCCTTAATCGGTCTAGAATAATAATAACCTTGTAAATAGTCAACATGCAACTCACTAAGTCGTTCTACTTGTTCAACAGTCTCCACACCTTCTGCTACTATTCTTATGTGCAAATGATTAATCATTGATATGATATTACTTAAGATAACGTTGGCCTTATATCCATTTTCTTCAAAACATGGCCAGATTAAACTTTTATCTAGTTTTATTAAATCATAATTAATCTCAGCAATCTTTGACAGATTAGAATATCCTGTACCAAAGTCATCCATTGAAAAGCTACAACCCATGTCTGTTAACTTCTTCATATTTTTTGCTAACAGCTCCCCAGACTCTATGGCTGTTGTTTCTGTGATCTCTAAGTTAATAAAGGACGGTGGTATGTTATATTTACTCATAATAGACTTTAGCTGCCCTGGCAAATCAGAATCCATACACTGAATTGCGGAAAGATTCACCTCTATATATTGGACACCCAGTTTATGTACTTCACTTCGGCTAATAAACTCGCATACCTTTTCAAAAATACATGCCCCCAACTCCATAATAAAACCTTTTTCTTCAGCTATAGGGATAAACTCTTCCGGGGAGACAAAACCTAAATCACCGGTATTGGTTAATCTCACTAAGGCCTCTGCTGATACAAATGCTTTGTCCTTTACGGAGTAGATTGGCTGATAAAGCATAGTAATCATATCCTCATTAATGGCCTGCTCTACCAAATCAGCTATTTTATTATTTCTTATACGTTGCTCTAAGATATAAGGATTAACCGTTCTAACACCCATAGTACCAATGTTTCTCTGGTTCCCCATAAAGTGTAATATATCATGAAGCTCTTTTTCATCCTTGGCAAATTTAGGGCATTCCACCATAGTGATTCTAGGCTCCAGATGATAGAACGATGTACCAAAGCTCCAAGACTCTTCAAATCGTTTTTGAATGATGCTAACTTGATCCACTATGCTTTCACAACATTCACCATGCTTGTCCATAATAATTACTAGATGATTTGCAGAAGGGTGATAAACTCTCATATGAAGAGTTTGCTGTACATAGCTTGAAATAGTGGCCAACATTTCATTTGCAACCTCTTGGCCAAACATCCTATGGATGGTAGTATACTCCTCAACAGAGATATTTACCACACAAAAACCTTTCCTACGGCCAAACGCCTGTGCTAGCATCTTCTGATAAGCCAAGCTATTAAATGACTTGGTCTGCTCATCCAAATACTCTCTTGGGTTTTCAAAGGAAAGATAGATAATCAGTACTAACAAAGAAAGTGCAAGTCCTGAAATCAAGAAATCCTTTGCAATAAACTGAATAATAGCAGCCAATACCCAAACTGCGATACCAGCATATACGCTAATCACACGCTCTTTCGATATCACCTTGCGATACTTAATGGTGGTTGCTATAGAGGCTACTACATAGGTGAAACAGCTAACATACAATGCATTAACCATAGGACCATAGCTATATACCATATTACCTTCATTCCTATAATATAGCTTTCCAAAAATAACAAAAATTATGGCGATAAAACAAGGGACCATTCGTCCAATAATCTGTATAATAGAGCATCTCTGCTCCTGTTTACCTAGATAGTCTATATAAAAATATAAGCATACAAGGGAGATATTAAGGGTTCCTATAAACAACTGGTGACATAATCGATTTATTGTGGGACCAACTGACTCCAAATATATAATAGTGTGAATCGTTATAATATCAAATACCATGTTTACACAAGCACTAACAAGCAAGATGGAGAACCATCTTGTAGATACCAGTGGAAGCTTTTTACTCCTTCCATATACTATTACAATTATCGTCAATATCAATATAGCTGCTACTTGAAATCGTATATTACCCATAGGAATAGTTCCTCCCTAGTCTTCATCTCCACTAAAAAAGTCTTCAATGTCTATTTCATCATCCACATTAATACTTTCCTCTGGAGATGGGGTGACTTTGGTTGGCTCCTTAGTTTTATTTGGTGTTTTGGTTACTTCTGGTTTATCTGTAGTTACAGGTTTTTTCGTCGAATCAGGTTCTTCTGTTGTTTCTGGCTCTCTCGTTCTCTTTGGAGCTTTTGTTTTTTCCGGTTGATTACTCCTCTTTGGCGTTGCTGTTGGTCTCGGAGTCTTAGTAACCTCCGGGCTAGAATTAGGACTTTTAGCCTCTTTTTCTTCATACTTTGGAAATTTAACTACCTTTAGTTCCTTGTGTATGTTTTCCATAAACTTATTCCAGATTTGAAGTGGATAGGTTCCACCCTCCAAATCTTTTATTTCTCTTGGGATATCATAGCCTGTCCAAACACTGGTGGTATAATAAGGGGTGTATCCTACAAACCATCCATCGTAATTAGAATTCGTTGTTCCAGTCTTACCTGCAGAAGGCATCTTAGAAAGACTATAGCCTTTACCGGTCCCCTTTGTAAGAACCCCTTCCATCATGTCAGTCATAGCATGACATGCTTCCACTTTGTAAATCGGTTTTTCTGCAATTACATCTTCTACTACTACATTCTCATCTATATCAACAATGGATACAATACAAGTAGGTTTTCTATATTTTCCTTCATTTTCAATAGTACTGTAGGCTGCTGCCATCTCTAATGCACTAGCACCATAGGTTAGTCCACCAATAGATGCTGTGGGAAGATAGTCTTGCTTCGTCAACTTATCGAAGTTCATCTGGTAGAGGTATTCCATGCAAATAATAGGATTTAATTCTTGAAACAGCTTATATG
>JAEZQN010000334.1 GCA_023441145.1 Bacillota bacterium | reverse complement strand
CCATTAAAGCTTGCTACTACTGCATCAACATTTTCGGATAAGGCAGCTGCCTGATCTGCAAAGAATTGCTCTCCAGGGAATCCACTTACATCTATTACACTAATCTCTTGACCAGCTTTTTTAGCTTCATCAACAGCAGCCATAAAACCATTTCTTCTTTGTACAAACATTGCTACACCAAAATCAGCTCCACCACTAGAATAAATAATATTCTTTGCGCCTTCCTTAATCACATAACTACCCATCTTATAACCAGAATCATAGTCACCATTACCATAAGAGACACCACCTATAAAATAAGGGTCATCTTTAAACTGCTGATAAATATCACCTGTATCTGGTAACCATACGTACATCTTCTGATCTAAAGCTGCTTGAATTGCCTGTGCACCAGAGATGTTAAAGTATCCAAAATACCCCTTACAACCAGCCATTGCAGCATTTTCAATAAATTTCAACTCATCTTCAGGAGAAGTTAATGCCTCAGAATATACAAACTCTACATTTAAATATTCCGATAAGTAATTAAAATACTCTTTTAGTTCGATAAACTCTGCATCTGTTGGATCATAAATTTCCACTGCAATTTTCACTGTCTCTTGAGGATACTTTTTATCTTTTGTGATAAAATCAGTACTCTCCCCTGTTCCCAAATCCGCTGTACTGTCTGGTGTAGGCGTATTCACAGTGGCTTTTTCTGTTTCTTGTGGTAACTGTGTCGGTTCTGTTTTATTACTATTTCCACAGCCAACAACCCCTATTACCATAATTAATGTTAGTACTAAAGCAACAAACCTTTTCATAATTTTTAACCTCCTATAATTTCTTTTGTTTTTATATTATCTTGGAAGCATTTTTGTTCGATAAGACAAAACTGTGATAAATACTACTACCAAGAATATAACACCTCTAATAATTTGAATAATGTCATTGCTTACTGCCAAGACAACCAAACCATTATTTAAAGCACATATAGTAACTGTTCCAATGAGTGCCGCGCTTATCTTACTTCTTGGTCCACCAGATAAAGGCATTCCACCAAGTACAATTGCTACCATGATATCTGTTCCAATGGTTCCACCTGAGCTAGCTGACGCAGTCTTTGTTCGTAGTAAAAGTACAATGGCTGCTAATGCAACACCTACCCCACCAATAAGAAAGGAATAGATGACATTCTGTCTTATTCTTATACCAGATTGTCTAGCTGATCTTATATTGCCACCTTGCATTCTTATACTCTTACCCAACTTGGTATAGTTAAATAAGATTAATGCAAATATGTAAAACACTGCAATTACTACTACATTAATCCATGTTACATCACTGATGGTAATACAATGAGATACAGATACAATGGTCTGCTTGCCTAATAGCACAAGACCAATAGAAGTTAGTATTGTACCAAGAACAATTGTTACTATAAAAACTGGTAATTCTAGATACGCGGCAAATAGACCCTTTGCAAGACCAATTAACAGTGATACGGCAACAATAGTTGCAATCATTGCTGTAAAAGAACCTGTTTTACTTGCAACAATAGCACCTGCTATAGCTGATACACACACGCACCCGCTTAATGACATATCAAGTGCCCCACAGGAAAATGCAAAAATACTACCTATTGCGACTAATGCGGTTACTACAACCTGATTGCTAAGATTTTTTAAATTGATTGCGCTTATTGTCTTACCATCAGTTAGGATAGCAAAAATGAAAATGGTAAAAATCATACCTAGCAATGGTGCAAGTGTAAGTAGTTTTGTTTTCATTTGATATAGATTATGAGTCTTTTTCATTGTCTCCTTCATCCTGTACCTCCACTAAATCATGTACTCTATAATTTCAGTCTCAAGTAACCCATCGCTTCGTGACATCTCAGCTGATATAACACCATCTCTAAGAATCAATAACCGATCACTCATCCCAATCAGTTCTGTAAGTTCTTCGGAAATCATTAAAACTGAACAACCTTCCTTTTTCTTATCCTCCAAGAATTGATACATAGCAGCTTTTACACCAATATCAACACCGCGAGTTGGGCAATCCAGAATTAATATCTTTGACTCTCTTCCAATCCATTTTCCAAATACAACCTTCTGTTTATTCCCACCTGACAGAAATTGCACATTCTGATCAATGGACGCACATTTTATAGTGAATGCTTTTACCTGCTGTTCCACATATTTGCGTTCTGCCTTATCACTTATCAACCCATAACGGTTTCTTACTTTATCATATCCTGATGCAACTATGTTATCTCGTACACTAGCTGATAATACTAGGGCTTCCATATCTCTATTTTTCGATACATATCCTATACCATGGCGAATCGCACTAACAGGGTCCTTTATGGTTTCTTTGGAAGGTAAATGCTCTACTTTTCCAGTAAGCAACTTTTCCTCACCAAACAATGCTCTCCCTAATTCATGCATACCACAATGAGATAAGCCTCCAACACCTAATATCTCTCCTTTGTGAAGTTGAAAGGAAACATTATGCAGCAAGCCGTGGCCAGTCGTAATATTGTCTACATTTAAAACTACTTTATCATCAAAACTACATTCTAAATCTTCTCTATAATAATGATCTCCTACCTCACGTCCTACCATATATTTTTTTATCTTCGTTTCTTCCATTTCACTCTTTTCCACAGTTGCGATATGATTTCCATCTCTTAAAACCGTTACTGCATCACAATATTTCATAGTCTCTTCTAAATCATGGGAGATAAATAGCACCGCTTTTCCTTGTTCCTTCATTTTACTCATTATGTTATATATAATCCTTCTTCCTTTTTGAGACAATGCGGTGGTTGTTTCATCAACTATTAAAATTTGTGGATCATGATACATCACTTTTGCAATCTCAATCAGTTTTCTGTCCTGTAGATCCATTCTATCTATGTATATATCTGGTTCCACATCATAAAACCCAATATTTTCAAGTGCCTTCTTGGCAGCCTCATTCATCGCTTTTTTGCTTATTAATCCATATTTTCTAAATAAGGCTTCCTCCCCAAGGAAAATATTCTGTGCAACCGTAATTCCAGACACAGTACCCATCTCCTGTACTATCATGCCTATTCCCATTCTTGCAGCTTCAATCATAGAACTTGGATTGTGAGGTTTTCCATTAAAAAGCATTACTCCACTAGTAGGTTGTTGGCCTCCTGCAACAATAGATGAGATAGTGGACTTACCTGAACCATTTTCACCAATAAGTCCTCGAATTTCTCCAGAGTGTACGGTTAAATTTACATGATTCAAAGCTACTGTAGGACCAAAATTCTTACATATATCTATTGCCTCAAATAAGATTCTTTCATTCTCCACTCTTTTTTCCATCTTACTTTATTTCTCCTCTCTGTTAGACTGGAATTTTGAAGTTGTTTTCATTCTATCATTCAGTTCCATTAGATATAATACTCAGATTTATCCTTCTTCTAGCCTTTTTTTATTTACTTTTCCTGATCCTCATACTATAATAAATAGTAAAGGATAATATATTAAGTATTTTTGATACAAATAAATCAAATACTAAAGATAGGCGAAAACTCATATGATAAAAATAATTAAAGAATATAACTTAGGGCATCAATGTCCTCTTAGTATTCGTGTTTTTTCTACTAATTTCAAGTCTGTTAGTTCCAATGAATATTTAGAACTTCTCTATGTTCTTTCTGGTTCCGTGGACGTTCACATTAAGAACCATTCTTATCATTTAAACCAAAACGATATGTATCTAATTAATTGCTATGAGATTCACTCCATGTCTTCTAAAAGGTGCGTTCTTCTATCCATATCAATAAATATATCCATGCTGAATGATAGTCTGTTGCCACAGAACCTTTACTATTTTAATCTCAACTCAACAGTTATGAAGAATAATGAACATCTTAATCCAATTCGAGAGATTTTAGCACAGATGATTTATTTTAACAAATCTACTAGTAAATATGCTTCCATACTGAATCATTCCTTTGCTTATGCTCTCACATACCACCTAGTTAGCTCCTTTTCGGTTACTCATGAAGAAAAACATAGTAAGTACTCCCAAAACAATACCTCGTTTCAAAATATACTACTGTACATAAACAATCATTCCTCAGAACGTCTGTCTCTTAATCAGATTGCCGCAGAGTATTTTTTAACTGTACCCTATCTATCACGAATCTTTAAAAAAAATACAGGATATACATTTTCAGACTATCTAACTACACTTCGGCTTAATAAAAGTGTACACTCCTTATGCAGTTCACTAAAGACTATCGATGAAATTGCTGATGAGTACGGTTTCCCTAATACTCGCTCTTACGTGACTTCATTTAATAAGAAGTTTGGTTTACTTCCTAGTAAGTATCGCAAAAAGATTCGGTCAGCAGATGATACTTCTAGCCCTGGACATACAACCTCAGAAGAGCAAACCATTGAAGAGTACTTGTCTTGTTTTAAGCAATATTTAAAAAGTAGTTATAATGCGACTCCAGTCAAGAAACCTTATCGTGTTATGAATACTATTGTCCCACCAATTTCAATAGGCCAAAAAGGTTACCCATTGAAACATACTTTTAAAACTCTCATCTCTATTAGTCGTGCGAAGCATATTTTATACGTAGATAATCAGAAGATACTTAGTGAATTACAACAAGAGATTGGCTTCTCATATATAACTTTTCACGGACTCTTGGATGATGATATGCTATTGTATTTTGAAAATGAAGGTACACCATTCCTAAATTTTACCTATATTGATC
>JAEZQN010000331.1 GCA_023441145.1 Bacillota bacterium | reverse complement strand
ATAGCTTTCTTACTCTATTATACCTTGCTACACAAGTCAAAATTTGCAGTTACTGTAAAAAGAGCCAACTATCTCTAATTGGGCTCCTTATCTTTGTATAGGCAAACACTTTATCTTTACGTTTGATATTATCTATCTCTTTTTACCCTCACAAATTCAAAATTTTTATAAGCTAATCTATTTATATAAGGATATAAAAAAACAGATAAATAATATAAAATAATTAAATCAAAATAGTCATTCAAGTTAGCTAATGTTAGCATAAATCACTTTAACTCCAATGGCAATGTCTAAAATATTTGATTTCTTTTATATCATTTGATCTAAAAGCCAGTTATAAAATCAAGAATTCATAAAAAGTATAAAAAGGAGTGTATAGAATAAGTGAACACATTATTGTATAGTGGAAAACTCAAGAAAAAGTATCAAGATCAAGATGTCATCCAATTTATTAAGGATTACGCAGAAACAAATCAATTAAACTATATATTACATACTAATAACATGATTCAAGTTGAATTTCCTATGGAAAGTGATGGCTTCTATTTTTCCCTAAATTGCAATAACAAATTGAACCACTGTGCTAATACCACCTATCTTGCTGAATAAATTAAATCTAGTTGCTGTTCAAAGACTTCCTCTAGAGGTTGGTAATTTAATATTTTTCTTGGTAAAGTATTGCACCAATCTTCAAGAAAGGCGATATCATCAATAGTATATTCATTGATGTTGTTTCCCTTAGGGATAAAACGTCTTAAAGGTCCGTTATGTCTTTCATTTGTACCATGTTCGGATGAAGCATAAGGATGAGTAAAATAGACCTTTACATCAGACTCATCTTCTAGTTTATAAGGCTCGGCAAACTCATGTCCATTATCACTGGTAATGCTTGTAAAAACTTGATTAAACTTTTCACCGAAATAGTCTTTGATGATTACAAGTTCATTTCGAACAGCAATAGTTGTCTTGGATTGGATTTTTCGCACAATATAATGTCTTGATTAACGTTCAGCTAATGTCAATAAAACACTATCACTCTTATCTTTTGTACCAATAACAGTATCGATTTCCCAATGACCGAATTCTTCACGTATTAAAATATCAATAGTACACTCTTCAATACTATTTCCTAATCGACACTTATTAGTACGTGTGATTTTAGACTATGTATTACGTCTAAGTTTCATTGGTACATCTGCATTACGTATATCTAACAATTGTAGGTCGATATAATTATAAAGTGTTTTAGTACAAACTATTTGAGTACGAGAAAAAACTTGTTATTTAAAGCATGTCCAAATCAAGCATCAACGGACCATTTATGTTCTTTCATTTGAGCACAAACGTAGTCAATAAAAGAACTACATGAAAGACGTTTATATTTAGGTCAACATTTTTTACGATGCTCATTGTAAACAGCCTCACCTGCAATCAGAAAGATATATTTCAATAAGATTACACTTCTTGATTTGAGATACTGTGCCTCTTGAAATTTCATTTCCAATTGTATTTGAAGCACGACCGAGTTCCTTTGCAATTTTATAAGGAGAATAGCCATCCTTAAGTCTGATTCGAATGATAACGCGTTCTTCAAAAGTTAGGTGTTTATGTTTACGAGAATTTGTAGTATGATTAGGGTAGTCCATAGTGATTATCCTTTCTGTTAAGTTGTTGTGTGGTAACTTTAGCTTAACACAGAAAAGTCACTACGGACTTTTTTATTTAGTTCAATTTAATTTTACAATTAACCAATAAAAAGTAGCACCTCATGTTGAAGTACTACTCAAAATTAGCATTTTTTTATCGATTTACTTGATCAATTAGCTGTATTATCCATTTCCTATATTCTTGTTGCTTAGTATTGTTAACATACATTTGCATTACTGTTTTTGTATCCATTAGCACAGCTGCTACTTTACGAGCTCGAAACATTGTATCCCCGATATCTGCATATCCAATACATTTTAGTTGCGTATGCTCATTATCACACGGCAAGATAAATGCGTCATATGCTTTTGTAGTCCCTTTGATATGTTTATCAACAATGTATTCTGAATATGCTAGCTGCTTTAATATATCTGAACTCTGTGGTAAGTGCTTCGGATTAAGAGTACAACCATATTTATAATACTTTGCATCTAGTACATATACTGTTTCCTGTTGTCTTAGAATAACATCAGGTTTTAAATTACTTGCCTCTTGTGCTAACGATCCTAAATGCCATGTTGCACTAGGATAGTACTCATTAGTATCAGCATTTCCAAATACATCTAGTAGCATATCTTCCCAAATCAAATTAAAAAATTCAGTATTATAGTCTTTTTGCACCCTTTTTCCGTTAACATCGTTTGCTAATAATAAATAATTAATCAATTGCTTAAGTAGTTGCTTCCTGCTATCTTGTGTTTCATTACTTAAGGCATTCTTTAAAGCAACCATACACAAGTTTTTGGGTAAATATGCAGAAGAAACCGTTGGTTTCTCAATATCACGAAATAACCACCCTATTGTTGACAAACACTCATTAATGATTTGAGCATGTATTGTCCTAATTATGTCCTCAGAATCTTGATACGTCTTACGCACAATAAACTCCAAGTACACAAATTGAGAATTACTAATCTGTGGTAGACACTTTTTTAGCGTCCTATCCCAAATAATTTTACCTTTTTTATCTTTCTTATATTCTGCAACTAAATTAGTAAACAAGCCATTTTGCTTATAGTCATTAATTAGCCATATCGCCGTCACTAGAGGATACTTACTTCCCCCTTCTTCGCCTAGGTGCTTGTTTTGAAATCTTATTGCCTTAGTTTTTACCCTACGACTATACTTGTCCAGCACCTTTACAAGTAACAATATATCCCCCACAACATCTTTACTGCTTTTATTCAACCTATATCCTCGTGGA
>JAEZQN010000279.1 GCA_023441145.1 Bacillota bacterium | reverse complement strand
TGTTAACATAACAGAAACCGGGAAGAATATACACGATAAAATGGTAGAACAGATAAATCACTATACAAGTCAAATTTTACTAGAGCTAGGACCAAAAGACACAGAGGAGCTATTACGGTTGATGGATCGACTGTATGAGGTTGTAGCGAACATAGCTTTGAGAAAGGATAGTATGGATAAGCGAAATTAATATGACTAGATTGGTAAGACGATTAGGAGGAAAACATGGCTAAATATTTTAAACATTTAAGACCATTTAATTTAGCAATTATGGGAATCATTGTACTGTTGGTGATTCAAGCATGGTGTGAATTATCACTGCCATCTTATACCTCAGATATCATCAATGTTGGGATTGCCCAAAAGGGTATCACAGAAATTGCTCCAGAAGAAATATTAGCATCTGACATGGATCAGGTTCTATTATTTCTTGAAAAACAGGATCAAGACTATGTATTAAGTAACTATGATTATAAGGATGATTCTCGTTATATACGTAAGGATAAAGTAGATATAGATAAGCTTGGACAGGTAATGAGAAAACCAATGGCGGCAATCTATTTTTATACTGCAGAGCAAGAAGATGCCAATGGTAACACTTTTACCATAGCTGATCAAGCAAAAACATATATGTTATCCCAGATGCCAGAAGAAAAACAAGCAAAGCTAAAGAATCAAGATTTCTTTCGGATTTTAGCAATTCTTCCGGAAGAGACACGTTTTCAGGCAACAGCTAATGTATTAGATACCATCTCAAAGCTAGAGGATAATATTGATAGTATGGCGATTAATTATGAGGCAGCGGTCTATGAGAGAGCCGGTATTGATATTAATAGCATGCAGATAAGTTATTTAATCATTGCAGCTCTAAAAATGTTAGGAGTAGCTTTACTTGCCATGGCCATTGCCATGGTAGTTACGTTAGTTGCTTCTAGAGTAGGTGCAGGATTAAGCTATAATCTTCGCGGGCAAATGTTTAACAAGGTGGTTAGTCTCTCCAATGAGGAAACGGATCGTTTCTCAACGGCATCTTTAATCACCCGTTGTACCAATGACATTCAGCAGGTACAGATGTTGACGGTTCTTTTACTTCGAATGGTACTCTATGCTCCAATTCTTGGTGCTGGTGGTGTCATTCGCGTACTAAATACCAACACGACAATGTCCTGGATTATTTTGCTGGCAGTTGGTATCGTGTTAGGAATTGTAGGAGTATTGTTCATTGTAGCAATGCCTAAGTTTAACATTATGCAAAAGCTTGTTGACCGTTTGAATTTGGTAACAAGAGAAGTCCTTACCGGCCTTCCTGTTATTCGTGCCTTCTCTACAGAGAGACATGAGGAAGAGCGTTTTGATGGCGCCAATAAAGATTTGACTAAAAATACGTTATTTACTAGTAGGGTTATGACCTTTATGATGCCACTAATGTCTTTAGTTATGTATATGGTAAGTTTACTGATTACTTGGTTTGGCGCCAAAGGTGTAGATGCTGGAACAATGAAAACAGGTGACATCTTTGCTTTTATGCAATATGCCATTATGATTGTTATGTCCTTCTTAATGCTAACGATGATTTCAATCATTTTACCTAGAGCCATTGTTGCCATTAAGAGAATTGATGAAGTATTAATTGTTAAGAATGTCATTGCGGATACGAAAGAGCCAAAGAAACTAGAACAACCGAAAGGACTTCTTAAATTCAATCATGTAAACTTTACGTATCCAAATGCAGATGAGGAAGCCTTATTTGATATTGATTTTACTGCAAAGCCTGGTGAGACGACAGCAATCATTGGTAGTACTGGTTGTGGTAAGTCCACTTTAGTGCATTTAATACCAAGGTTATATGATGTTACTACTGGTTCCATTACCATTGACGGGCTAGATATTCGTGATATGACCCAGCACGATTTAAGAGAGTTAATTGGTTTTGTGCCTCAAAAAGGGGTATTGTTCTCCGGTACCATTGACAGTAATTTAAGATATGGTAATCAAGAGGCATCTGAAGAGCTAGTGGAGAAGGCAGCAAGAATTGCCCAGGCCACAGACTTTATTAAGGATAAAGAGGAAGGCTATGAAAGTGCCATTTCTCAAGGAGGTACTAACGTATCTGGTGGTCAAAAGCAACGATTATCCATTGCAAGAGCCATTGCAAAGGAACCTAAAATCTATGTTTTTGATGATAGCTTCTCAGCACTTGATTATAAAACTGATGTCGCCCTTCGTAAGGCATTAAAGCAGGAGACTGGTGATAGCACAGTGATTATTGTAGCTCAGCGTGTAAGCACTATCCTACATGCAGAGCAGATTATTGTATTAGACGACGGTAGAATTGCAGGAAAAGGTACTCATAAAGAGCTATTAGAAAACTGTGAGGTGTATCGTCAAATTGCCTTATCCCAGTTATCTCAAGCTGAGATTGACAAGGATTTATTAGATTCAGCACGTGGGAAGGAGGCTATTAACCATGAGTAATCAGCAAAGAGAATTTAAACCTAAGAAACGTGGAATGGGTCAAGGACCAATGGGACATGGTGGCATGGCTCCTGGGGAAAAAGCAAAGGATGCCAAAGGCACGTTTAAGAAACTGATGAAATATATCGGTGTATATAAAATTGGATTTATTGTTGTTTTTCTATTTGCTATAGGAAGTACGGTATTTACTGTAATTGGACCAAAGATTTTAGGTGAGGCTACTGATGAAATCTTTACAGGTTTTATGCGCAAATTAGGTGGTGGTAGTGGCATTGATTTTGGTATTATCGGTCGGATTATTGTATTTTTAATAGGCTTATATGTAGCTAGTGCCATTTTCTCCTTTATTCAGGGATGGATTGTAACTGGTGTTACCCAAAAGATTACGTATCGCATGAGAAGAGAGATGTCTGAGAAGATATGTCGTCTTCCAATGAGATATTTTGATAAAATGACTCATGGTGAAGTGTTATCCCGCTTTACCAATGATGTGGATACCTTAGGCACAAGCTTAAACCAATCATTGACTCAAATTGTAACTTCCATCTGTGCCTTGATTGGTATCGCAATCATGATGCTTACCATTTCTCCATTACTAACATTAATCACCGTGTTGATTCTTCCAATCTCTGTTTTATTAATGGGAATTATCATGAAAAAATCTCAGAAGCACTTCGTTGCACAGCAAGCCAATCTTGGTCATGTAAATGGTCAGGTGGAAGAGATTTTTGGTGGACACAATGTAGTAAAGCTCTTTAATGGGGAAGAAAAAGCTCTTGAAGACTTTAACAAGGTGAATAAGGATTTATATGAATCTGCTTGGAAGTCACAGTTCTTATCTGGAACCATGATGCCAATTATGAGTTTCGTGGGTAATCTTGGCTATGTAGCAGTAGCAGTATTCGGAGCCTTTCTTATGATTAAAGGAAGAATACAACTAGGCGATATACAGGCATTTATCCAATATGTAAAGAACTTTACCCAACCAATTAGCCAGATTGCTCAGGTAAGTAACATGTTCCAATCTACCATGGCAGCGGCAGAGCGTGTCTTCGAATTCCTTCAGGAAGAGGAAGAGGACGTAACTGTTGAGAATCCTGTTAGCATTGAAGGCTTAGAGGGAAATGTTAGATTTAA
>JAEZQN010000260.1 GCA_023441145.1 Bacillota bacterium | reverse complement strand
TTGCGGTATACGGAAAAACTGGAAGTGGAATCAAGGATGATTCATGGGCAGACGCTTGGTTTGTAGGAATGTTTGAAACGAACGGAGATACGATTTATTTTGCAGTGCGGCTCAATGATCCTGAGAGTAGAGGTTCTGATGCCAAAGAAGTTGCTATAAATATCATCAATGGAGCCTTTGAGACCTGGTAGAAATTACAGTGGGTAAGAACACTGCAGCTAGTATTATTAGGGCTATGACAGAAAGGAAAAACCACCCGCTATGAATTTAACCCCTTTCCTTAGACTTATTTTGTCTAACAAAAGGGGTTAAATTCATATACAGGTGGTTAATTATTAAAGAGTGAATTATTTATATACTTTTACTCTATCCTCCAAAGGATTAAATTCTTTCTCAGAAGGAGCAGCAGTTGGCTTGCCAAAAGGCATTTGCGCGAGGAGTTTCCATTTTGGTGAGATGGACCACTCTTTTTTGATGTCTTCCTCAATTAGTTCATTGTAATGCTGTAAAGAAGCTCCGAATCCTTCATTTTCTAAAGCATTCCAAATAACAAACTGATGCATTCCATTGGATTGTAGAGACCAAAGTGGAAAATTGTCTTTATAAAGTGCATACTCCTCTTGTAATGCTTCAATCACAGTCTGATCTTCAAAGTACAAAACAGTACCATACCCACTAGCAAAACCATTGATTTTTTCATTTGTACTTGTAAACTGATCAGCAGGTACTATTTTTTTAAGTGCTTCTTTGGTGATATCCCATAAACGATCATGCTGAGCTCCTAAAAGAAGAACAATTCTTGCACTCTGTGAATTCATTGCTGAAGGGGTGTGTTTAACAGCATGTTCAATCAATTCCTTAATTCTGTTATCTGATATAGGGCTTTCTTTACTAATTGCATAATAACTACGTCTTTCTGAAACGGATTGTAAAAATTCTTTTGACATATAAATGACCTCCTATTTAAACTATATATTTTAATGTTTTATTGATTATGTTTCTTATCGTGCATGAAATAGAAAAGAAGAAATATTTATGTATGTGGATAACTAATTTCTAATTCACTTTAGTCTTTACAATTTTAATATATAATGTATAATTAAAATATACAAGTACTGTATTATTTAATATGTACTATTAAAAATGATAGTAATAATGATTGAGGTGATGTATGAGGAGTAAAGAGTGTTGCGATAATATTGAGAACTGTCCTATATCAAAAGTACAAAAAGTTTTACATGGAAAGTGGACTATGGTAATTGTCTATTTTTTAAGTCAAAAAACTCTGAGATTTGGAGAACTTAGTAGGAAAATTCCTCAAGTTACCCAAGCGAATTTAACAAAAGAATTAAGAAAATTAGAAGAGTACGGGCTTATTCATAGAGAGGTTTATAAAGAAGTACCACCAAAAGTGGAGTATTCCCTAACTGATTTAGGTGTTAAATTCTTACCCGTAATCGAAGCAATTGAAAACTGGGCAAAAGAATATGAGAAGAGTTACAAGTAAACAAAGATAATGCAAAAGAAAAGGAGGCATACATATGTTTTAAGAATTCTTATTGATTACAATAGGATTTCACTTATTATAAGCATAAAAATGATAAATATAGCAGAGGTAAGTTGTAAAAACTAGGTCCCCTATGGTAGAATATTAGTACTGAGGAAGATGCTCCATTAAGAAAAAGGATTATTGTTTCTAAAAAATGAGAAAGGATAGGATAAGAATGTTAAATAATGAGATTACAAAGCTAATAAACGAACAGATTAATAAAGAATTATATTCAGCCTATTTATACATGAACATGGCTAATTATTACGCAGACCAAAGCTTAAATGGATTTGAGAATTGGTTCTTCGTACAAACACAAGAAGAAAGAGATCATGCACTATTGTTCCGTCAGTACCTACTAAACAATGGAGAATCCGTTGTTTTAACAGCGATTGATGCTCCTAATGAGAACTACAGTAATTATAAAGAACCATTGGTAAAAGCATTGGAACATGAAGAATATGTTACTGCTTCCATTAATGAAATATATGCCGCTGCTTACAAAATTAATGATTTCCGTACGATGCAATTTCTAGACTGGTTTATCAAAGAGCAGGGAGAAGAAGAGAAGAATGCAGACGATAATATCAAGAAATATGATTTGTTTGCAGGTGATCCAAAAGGCCTCTATATGCTAGACAATGAAATGAAGGCTCGAGTATATACCGCTCCATCCTTAGTTCTATAATTGGTATAGATATAATTCGTAGCATACGGGAATGAGGTTCTCCCTAGGATAACATCCTAAACCGCTGATAAAGCTGATGACTTCTGCGAATAATAACGCAGAAAGCGTCGGCTTTTTCTTTTTGCTAAACGAAAGGGGATAGAGTATATGTTATTATCACTTGCACTGGTATTTCTTTGTGGAATGCTACTAGGTTTAATATTTGATAAGCTTAAGTTACCTAGTTTACTAGGAATGCTTATCACAGGAATACTACTTGGACCTTATGTATTGAATTTATTAGATTCTAGTATCCTTAATTTTTCGACTGATTTACGGCAAATTGCACTTATCATTATATTGACTCGTGCAGGATTAAATCTAGATATTGAGGATTTAAAAAGAGTTGGTCGTCCAGCGATTCTCATGTGCTTTCTACCTGCGTGTTTTGAAATTGTGGGAATGGTTATTCTTGCGCCGATTTTTCTTGGTATCACTTACTTTGAGGCTGCTATCATGGGTACTGTAATTGCAGCAGTATCACCAGCGGTAATCGTGCCAAGAATGCTAAAGCTTATGGAAGGTGGATATGGTACATCAAAGAGTATTCCGCAAATGGTTATGGCAGGGGCTTCAGTGGATGATGTTTTTGTCATTGTATTATTTACTGCATTTACAGGATTAGCCCAGGGGGGTGAGATTACAGCAAGCAGTTTTTTGAGGATCCCCACATCGATCCTCTTTGGTCTAATTGGTGGTGTTATTATTGGAGTAATCCTAGTACTAATATTTCGGAAACTTCACATTCGGGATAGTAGTAAAGTAATCATTGTCATTTCAATTTCCTTTATGTTGGTAACATTAGAACATAGTATCACCGGAGTGATTGGTTTTTCAGGTCTTTTAGCTGTTATGGCATTGGGAGCAACCCTTAAACAAAGAACACCTGAAGTATCAAAAAGGCTCTCCGATAAATATTCAAAGCTTTGGGTAGCTGCTGAAATCATCTTATTTGTATTGGTTGGAGCAACAGTAAATATTAGCTATGCTGTAAAAGCTGGAATAATGGCTATTATACTCATTTTGTGTGTCTTGGTGTTCCGTGTAGTAGGAGTATTTGCTTGTCTGATAAAAACCAAACTGAGTAAAAATGAGCGTATTTTCGTCTCCTTTTCTTATATGCCAAAAGCGACTGTACAAGCGGCAATCGGAGGCCTGCCCCTTGCCATGGGACTTGCTTGTGGAGACATCGTGTTAACAGTAGCTGTACTTGCAATTCTGATAACGGCACCTATAGGGGCTTTTCTTGTGGATGCAACTTATAAAAAGTTGTTGGATAAAGAAGATGATATAGAAATTAAATAGAAGGGGAACGAGGTGGTGGCAGAGACAATACTGCCACCTACATTTTTTGTCGAACGGTTCTTTTGTAGATATTTATATCCTCTGGGAGCTTATTTGGGTTTTAAAAGTAAACTGCGTGGAATCAATGTAGTTAAAAAAGAGAGATTATTGCGGTAAATGTAGCCAGTGTACAAAAAATGCTCCAGGGGGATTGCGCTAAATATGACAGATGTGGTAAAGTCCGGTGAATGCATATAGTGTATGGAAGGAAAGAACGTTACCTCGTATGTATGTGAAAGATTTGGAAGGAACAAGAGAGTTCTTCATAAAGTATTTTAATGCCAATAGTAATGATGGTTACCATAATAGGATAACCAATTTTCGTTCTTATTTCCTTACCTTTGATAATGGAGCAAGATTAGAAATTATGAACAAACCTGACATGGTGGAGGAAGAAAGACAGCTTACACAAACAGGGTATATTCATATTGCATTTAGTCTGGGTAGTAAGGAAGCCGTTGATAACCTAACGAAAGAACTGAAGAGGGATGGTTATTTTGTAATCAGCGGTCCAAGAACTACAGGTGACGGTTATTATGAAAGCTGTATTATTACAATAGAAGGTAATCAAATAGAGCTATGTGAGTAGACTTTATAATAAGGGGATTATATGAAGAAGCCAAGAAAATTACCTTATTTGCAAAGAAGGGAGAAGGAGTTATGAGGTATCAATGGATTGATGGGTTTTTACTCAGTAAAAATGCGGTTACGAAGGATCTTCAAAAGGACTGGAACTGGATTCGTTATCAAATTGGTGGAAAGATGTTTGCTGCAGTTTGCTTAGGCGATAACAACGAACCCTATTACATTACCATAAAACTAGAGCCTGTTGAGGGCGAATTCTTAAGAACACAGTATGAGGATATCATTCCTGGCTATTACATGAATAAGATTCACTGGAATTCAGTGAAAGCAGATGGAGATTATAACTAATGTGGGTTGAAAGTATCCAACGTTAAACATTAATTTGTTTAATGTTGGATATTTTTTGGTATTAAATATAATTACTTCTATTGCAAAAAGTCAAAATATGATATAATTATTAGAATAAGGTCGATTTATTTTCTTTTCCTAGTTGCACTTGCAATAAATGTTTGAGTTGGTTGCAAAAGAAAGAGAGGCTGATATGGAATATGAAGCGTGTATTTGGTAAGGTGGAAGTTGTATTTGATATTCTTTATTTGACTATAGCTATAATGCTTGGGTTAGTCCTTGTGTTGAGTGAAAGAGAGAACTGCCCTCGTAGGTTGGCAGGTATTATGGCTTTTATTTTAGCTGGTGGAGATGCTTTTCACCTTATACCAAGAATCAAAGTTATAATTACTCATGAGGAGGAGAGGTTAAGGAAGGCCTTAGGAAGGGGAAAACAGATTACATCCATTACGATGACACTCTTTTATGTGATTCTCTATAAGATAGGTATACTTATCTTTTCACCTAATAACATAGACATCTGGTCCTATGTGTTTTATGCTCTTGCTGTTGTTCGAGTCGTTTTCTGCCTATTGCCACAGAATGAATGGCAAGAACGCTATCCACCGGTTATTTGGGGGATAGTACGTAATATACCATTTTTCTGCCAAGGTATATTTGTATCAGTACTATACTTTACATATCGAAGTACACTTTCAGGTCTTGAGATGGTATGGATAGCTGTTCTTTTAAGTTTTATGTTCTATCTACCTGTGGTACTTTGGGCCAACAGAAACCCTAAAATAGGAATGCTTATGCTACCAAAAACTTGTGCCTATCTGTGGTTACTGTTTATGTGTCTATCTATATAAGATGCAAATATCTTCGGGATATTTACATATAAAAAGAAAGGAGTATTATCATGAACGATTACAAGAAGCTTACGAACGAAGTGGGTGCGCCAATACCCGACAATGAAAATTCCATAACCGCGGGTCCTCGTGGTCCAGTTGTTATGCAAGACGTATGGTTAATGGAAAAAATGGCACATTTTAACAGGGAAGTAATTCCTGAGCGACGTATGCATGCGAAAGGCTGGGGTGCATATGGAAAACTTACTGTAACCCATGATATCTCTCAATATACGAAAGCAAAGGTTCTACAGCCAGGTACAGAAACAGAATTATTTGTACGGTTCTCCACAGTTGCGGGAGAACGTGGTGCTGCAGATTGCGAGCGTGATATTCGTGGCGTTGCCGTTAAATTTTATACGGAGGAAGGCAACTGGGATTTGGTTGGAAATAATACCCCAACTTTCTTTATTCGTGATGTACATAATTTTTCGGATTTGAACCGTGCGGTTAAGCGTGATCCTCGTACCGGACGACGTTCAGCACAAAACAACTGGGATTTTTGGACCTTACTACCAGAATGCTTTCACCAGATTACTGTAGTTA
>JAEZQN010000182.1 GCA_023441145.1 Bacillota bacterium | reverse complement strand
GTATTATTGACGTTGGAATTAAACATAGAAACTTATCTTACATTCTAGGCTTAGGTGGGGTGTTGGTGTTTTTAGGTGTATTGGGCCTTTCCTGTTCTCTGACAGCTCAGTATTTTGCGGCTAAGGCAGGAATGGGCTTTGGTACAGCACTGCGAAATGATTTATATCGTCACATCAATGAGTTCTCTTATGCAGAGATAGATACCATTGGCACCTCATCCTTAATCACTAGGCTAACTAGTGATATTAATCAGACTCAGACAGGGATTAATCTTCTTCTGAGACTGTTCTTAAGGTCACCCTTTATTGTGGTAGGGGCATTAATCATGGCATTTACCATTGATGTGAAGATAGCCATAATCTTTTTAGTTGCAGTACCTATATTGGCTTTTATTATCTACGGCATTATGTTAATTACCATGCCTATTTATAAAAAAGTGCAAAATATTTTGGATAAGGTTTCTTTAATAACTAGAAATAATCTAGTTGGCAGCAGGGTGATTCGGGCTTTCTGTAGACAGTCTGACGAAGTAGAGGAGTTTGAGCAGACTAGTAGTATCCTTAGTAATACACAGATTTTTGTTGGACGAATTTCAGGATTATTAAATCCATTTACTTATATTGTCGTTAATTTGGCTATTATTGCGATTATATGGCAAGGTGGGTACCGGGTAAATAATGGTGCAATTACCCAAGGGGAGGTAATTGCCCTTGTAAATTATATGACTCAGATTCTACTTGCTCTTGTTGCCTTGGCAAACCTTATTGTAACCGTTACGAAAGCCTCTGCTAGTGCTAGTCGTATAAACGATGTATTTGATCTAAAGTGCTCTATGAAAGAAGGCACTGTAAAAATAGAGGTTGAAGGTGATAATAAACTTCCTAAAGTAGAGTTTTCCCATGTGACATTCTCCTATCAAGGAGCTCGTGAGCCTTCCTTGTCGGACATTAGCTTTTCTGTAAATGAAGGAGAAACCATTGGGATTATAGGCGGTACTGGTCATGGAAAAACTACATTAGTCAACCTTATACCTCGTTTTTATGATGTGGAGGAAGGGACAGTTCTTATAGATGGGCGCAATGTGAAAGAGTATACCTATGAAGCCCTTCGTAAAAAGGTAGCAGTCGTACCACAAAAGGCGATGTTGTTTAAGGGAACCATCGAAGACAATTTAAGGTGGGGAAATGAGTATGCCACAAAAGAACAGTTACTAAAAGCCATCCAGATTGCCCAAGCCAGTGAATTTATTTTGGACAAGCCAAAGGGCTTAGAGACCATGCTAACCCAAGGAGGAGGTAACCTCTCAGGAGGACAAAAGCAAAGGCTTACGATTGCTAGAGCCTTGGTTTCTGATTCCGATATCCTGATTCTAGATGATAGTAGTTCTGCCCTTGACTTTGCCACAGATGCTAAGCTTCGTCAGGCTATTCATTCACTTGCAGGGAAAAAGACTGTATTTATTGTATCTCAGAGGGCAGCCTCTATAAAAAGTGCAGACAAGATTCTTGTGCTCGAGGATGGTAAATTAGTGGGAATGGGAACCCATAAGGAGTTAATTAAAACTTGTGAGGAATATCAAGAGATCTGCTATTCTCAGTTGTCAAGGGAAGAGGTGGAAAAGGCATGAGTCAGAAAGAGACCTTAAAGAGAATTATCAAGCTGATAAAGCCTTACTGGTTTTATTTTTGCCTTTCTCTTTTATTTGCAGTAATAACAGTAGGATTTACTTTGTATGCACCTATTTTAGTCGGAGATGCCATAGATTATATCATAGCCAAGGGACAGGTGGATTTTGATAGCATAAGAAGGATTTTAGTGATCTTAGCTGGTGTTATTATACTAACCTCCTTTGCCCAATGGCTTATGACCTTATTTAATAATCGTATTACCTATCATGTGGTAAAAGACATCAGAATAAAAACCTTTCGTCATATGGAGGAGCTTCCTTTAAGTTATCTAGATAGCAATTCTAATGGATCTATTATAAGCAAAATGATAACTGATGTGGATCAGTTTTCCGATGGTCTATTGATGGGATTCTCACAGTTGTTTACTGGTGTTATAACCATTGCAGGAACCATAGGTTTTATGTTTTCTATCAATATAGGAATTTCCTTTCTAGTAATTTTATTGACACCATTATCTTTATTCGTTGCTCGCTTCATTGCTAGACGTACCTTTCATATGTTTCAACAACAGTCTGAACTACGGGGAGAGATGACTGGCTATGTAGAAGAACAAATTGGTGGTCAGAAGGTAGTTAAGGCTTTTGGTAGAGAGGATGAGAATCAGAAGCAGTTTGAAGAAATCAATGAAAGATTACGAGTTTGTGGGGTAAGAGCATTATTCTATTCTGCTCTAACCAATCCATGCACCAGGTTTATTAACGGATTAGTTTATGCTGGAGTTGGCATACTGGGTGCTATTACGGCTATGAATGGACGAATTACAGTGGGGCAATTGTCCTGTTTTCTTACCTATGCAAACCAGTATACAAAACCCTTTAATGAGATCAGTGGGGTGGTAACAGAGCTCCAAGGAGCCATTGCCTCTGCGAAAAGAGTGTTTGAACTAATGGAGGAGCCAAAGCAAAAAGAGGATGAGAGGGATGCCGTTCACTTAACTCAGGTAGATGGTAGTCTTGCGTTAAGGGATGTGAATTTTTCCTATGACAAGGAGGTTTCTCTTATTGAGGGCTTGAATCTTACAGTAAAACCTGGGCAAAGAATTGCTATTGTTGGACCTACTGGCTGTGGAAAAACTACGATTATTAATCTATTAATGAGATTCTATGATATAGATAGTGGCCAGATTATAGTAAGTGGCTATGATTATCAACAGGTTACTAGAGATAGCCTGAGAAAAAATTATGGTATGGTACTACAAGATACCTGGCTAAAACCTGGTACCATCGCGCAGAATATTGCTTATGGGAAACCAGATGCTACCATGGAGGAAATAGAGGCAGCAGCAAGGAAGGCTCATGCCCATAGCTTCATAAAGCGTCTTAAAAAAGGTTATGATACGTTAATCACTGAGGAGGGAGGCAATCTGTCTCAGGGGCAAAAACAGCTTCTTTGTATTGCAAGAGTCATGCTTTGCTTGCCGCCGATGCTAATTCTAGATGAAGCGACTTCTTCTATAGATACGAGAACAGAAATACAGATACAAAAAGCTTTTGCAGAAATGATGAAGGGAAGGACTAGCTTTATTGTCGCCCATCGTTTATCTACGATTAAAGAAGCAGATCAAATACTTGTAATGAATAAGGGGCATGTGATTGAGCAAGGGACCCACCAAGAGCTCCTTAGCTTAAATGGTTTTTATGGGAGCCTTTATAATAGCCAGTTTGCATCGACCAAAGAGCCTGTGGTAGTGGAAGGCGCTAAAGGAGTAGAGAATAGACTAGACAAGGAGATGCGTGTCTATGAATTACTAGAAAGGCTTAAGGTTTCCTTCTGGCGACTGGATCATGAGGAGACAGCCACCATTGAGGATTGTCATGAGGTAGATAAAATTCTACAAATAGAAATTTGTAAAAATCTATTTTTATGTAATTCTAAAAAGGATCAGTATTATCTTCTTATGATGCCTGGGAATAAAAAATTTAGAACTGCAGAGGTGGCAAAACAGTTAAAAAGTACAAGGCTATCCTTTGGTAGTCCGGAGTATATGGAGAAGTATCTAGATATAACGCCAGGTTCTGTAAGCGTATTTGGGCTTATGAATGATACACAGAATAAGGTGCAGCTTGTCATAGACCAGGATATTATGAGTATGGAGTATGTGGGTTGTCATCCTTGCATCAACACAAGTAGCTTAAAACTGCGCACACAAGATTTACTGGAGGTTGTGTTGCCTGCCATTGGACATAGTCCTATAGTTGTTAATTTGGAAGAGTCGTAGCAGTAAGAAAGAAAAAGAGGTTGTAGTACGAATTACTTGTACTACAACCTCTTACATTTAATTTGCAGGTTTGTTACCAAAGAAAGTGAGAGCTAACATTCCTGGACCTGTATGAGTACCAATGATAGGTCCGATTTGTGAGATAATCACTTCTTTGACAAGATTCTTTTCAAGAATAAGCTGTTCTAAAGCCTTTGCTTGTTCTAGGTTATCACTGTGTGCAATGATTATAGTTTGATTATTTGGTTCAATTGCTTGTGTCTCTAGAGCATTCAACATAAACTCTAATTCCTTCTTAGAACCACGAATCTTTGAATATACAACTAATTTACCTTCTTCATCTGTTGTTAATACAGGACGAATCTTAAGAGCGGTACCTACTAAAGCCTCAAGACTAGAAAGGCGTCCACCACGCTTTAAGTAGAATAAATCCTTTACAGTAAACCAATGCATCACACTTAGGCGATTTTCTTCTACCCACTGATGTAGTTCATCTATAGAATAGCCAGCTTCTTTCTTCTTGGCAGCTGTTAAAACTAAAAGACCTTCTCCAACGGATGCACATAGAGTATCTGTACATAATATTTTTTGATTTGGGTATTTCTCCTTTAGTTGTTCCATTACAAGTCTACCCGAATTATAAGTTCCGCTTAGTCCAGAGGAAAAAGCAATATAGTAAATATCCTTACCTTGCTTTAAAAACTCTTCCATAAACTCCTGATAGATAATAGGAGGAATCTGAGAAGATTGGGAAAGACCACCTTCTGCTAAAGCTTTATAAAAATCTGGAATTGAAATCTCTCTCTCATCAGGATAATGAGTATAAGAAACATCGTTTAGGGTAAATGTCATAGGAATGACATGGATATCATGTTGCTTTATAATATCCATAGGTAAGTCTAGAGTGGCGTCGCTTATTATTACATAGTCGCTCATAGTTATCTCCTTAAACATATATTGTAAAAACTAAATGATTGTCAAAAACTTTAAATTAATGTTTATTTAATCAAGTATTTCTATTGTACTAGTAAATGTATTTTTAATCAAGGATTAGATTTTGAATTGAAAGTAAACACTAAGAATGTAAATTGTGGAAGTATAATTTCATCAATGTTGCAAATCCTATTATTGTAACAAAAACATGGATGAAAGGAGTGCTATTTATAGTATGAATATGAAGAAATTGAAACAATCTGTAATAACTACTAGTGTAATCATCGGTTTATGTGTACTATTCAATGGAGTATTAATAGTAAATGAGCCTGAAACTGCTTCCGTATCTATGCAAACTGATGCAGTTGGGGAGTGCAATGAAAATGACTGTATAGAAGCATATCAGACTGAAAATAGTACTGTGATAGAAGCCTATTTACAGGAGGTTCACTATATAGATCAGAGATAGTCTACTTTTTCCTTAGGAGAAATATATAATTAATAAAATACTAATGAGAAATTTAAAAAAGTTTATTAATTTTTTAGAATTATGAATAAAATATGTCTAAATACTTGACTACCTACTGGTCACCTATGGTATAATGCTAGTTGGATATTCGCTATACGGTACTAAATAAAAAGATTATAAAAGATATTAGGATGCGGCATCTATGCTGAGATGCTTACTAGTTCTAAAAGGTGACGTTATGAAAGTACTACGTAAACTTAATAATAAATATGTAACAAGTTCTATTTGTTTGGTTGTTCTTTTTATTCTTACATACTACTGTATATTACGAAAATTTGATATAAAGATGCTAATGAAGATTGTTCACGAGTCGAATAATAGTTTTTTGTTTGTTGCTATTATAATGGTTTTGATTAATATTTATTTAGAAGGAGTCAGTTTGTCGATATTAGGCCGTTCCATAGGATTATCTTTTGGATGGATAAAAGCCTTTTGTTATAGCTCAATTGACTTGTTTTTCTGTGGCATTACACCATCTGCAAGTGGAGGGCAGCCTGTACTTGTATATTATATGTCAAAGGATGGAATGCCTATTTCTAAGAGTTCCATTGTATTATTGATTTATACTGTTATATATAAGGTAGTATTATTATTATTAGGAATCATAGTATGTATTGTGCATTGGGATTTTATTTCCAGTAGTGAACTGATTTTTTGGTTATTTTTAGCAGGTTTTGTAATTAACATGGGTATTATTGTGGTATGTTTGCTTTGTATGTATAGTAGAAGTAGTATTAAGAAATTAATCTCTGTGTTTTTTAAGTTTTTAGGTAAGCTACATATTATAAAGCGTCCACAAAATAAGATAGAAGCGACTTATAAGCATTTAGAAGACTATCATGCAAGTGCTATATTTATAAAAGATCATCCATCAGTATTAATTAAGACTACGATTTTAACTTTATTGCAGAGATGTGCTTTGTTTTCTGTTGGGTATTTGGTTTACCGTAGTTTTGGTTTAACTGGACTTCACTTTTGGGATATGTTTGCTATTCAGGTGGTAATTGCTATTACAGTCGATACCTTACCTTTACCTGGAGCAGTTGGTGTATCTGAAGCTATGTGTATATTACTGTATACTCAGATTCAGTTAGAGCAATATGTTGCACCAGCTATGGTGTTAACAAGAGGAATTAATTTCTATTTTCAATTAGTGTTTACCGGTATCATTACGGTGTTGTATCACTTTTTGCTTACAAAACCCAGTAAATGTACTGAAGGGAGAAAAATTTAATGATAGGGTTTTATAATTATACTGTTATTTTAACTTATATTGGATTAGGCTGTGCGTTATTTGGTATTTATAGCGTAATAGGCAATGAGAATCCATCTATCGCAGTGCTTATGCTTATGTTGGCAGGGCTTTGTGATATGTTTGATGGAACAGTTGCTAAAACCAGAAAGAGGACTGTTCAGGAGAAACGATTTGGAATTCAGATTGATTCTCTTTCAGACCTAATTTGCTTTGGTGTACTTCCTGCAGTAATCGGA
>JAEZQN010000128.1 GCA_023441145.1 Bacillota bacterium | reverse complement strand
CAAATGCATCATTTAAAGGAATTCTAAATACCACGAAGGTAAAGAATACAAAGGCAACGTCATGAACTAAGGCTACTAAGGACATAAGTCCGGCAGACAAACCTCCAATAGACCTAAATCTTATCCACACATATAAAGTAATGAAAATCATCGCTAATAAGATGGCTATTCCTGAATCTTCTAAAGCCTGCCTTCCTATGTATGGTTCCACCACATAAGACTCCACAAGCTTTAAGTTAGCATTAGGATTTGCTGTCTTTAATGCTTCATATAGCTTGTCTTGGTCTTGAGCAGAAAGACCTTGTTTCCCAGCTAAGGTTACAAGCATCTTTTGTCCGTTTTGAGATAAATCCTCTGTTAACTGAATTTTGGCTGTTCTATCAATCGTTTTACTTACAACATCTTCTGATACTTTTATATCAACCTTATTTTCATAGCTGTACTTCAGGATGGCACCACCAGAAAACATGGTATCTAACTTTACTCCTTTTACAAAACACATTACAAATCCAATTACAACAACACCGATAGAAAATGCAAATGCATACCATCTCTTTTTATAAAATTGAAGTCTTTTTTTGTCTTTTTTCTTTAAGAAGAACTTCTCTTTATTAAATCGATCGAATCCAAGGATACCAGCTAAAAGATGCTTTGAAAGTACTACTACTATTAAGTTTAATATAACACCAGTAAGAAGTGTATAGCCAAAGCTTAACATAGTTCCCGAGCCAAAAAACATTAAGATAACAGCAACGATTGCTGTAGTAAGGTTTCCATCTAATACTGCAGAAAAGGCATTGTGATTACCAACTAGTATTGCACTTCGAATGGTTTTTCCTTTTTTAATTTCTTCACTGATACGTTCCGAAATAATGATATTAGCATCTACTGCCATACCAACTGACAGAATCAAACCAGCGATACCCGGAAGAGTTAATGTCATCTGGGGAACAGATAAGCATAGTAACTGAACAGATATCTGGAAAATAAGAGTGATTATACTAATAATACCAGGTAAACGATAGTATCCTATCATAAAGATCATAACTAGGCCAAAGGCAATAAGTCCTGCATAAATCATAATATTAAGTGCATCTTCTCCAAGACTAGGACTGATGGTACTATTATTAGAAGTCTGAAGAGAAAATGGCAATGCACCAGCTTCTATCTTTTCTGCAAGCTCTTGTGCCTTCGCTATACTAGCTAAACCAGTAATCTGCGCCTTACCATCTGTAATTCTAGCAGATACTGTTCCACTGAAAATCTCAGTACTATCCATCATAATGAATAGTGTTTGTCCATATAAAGCATTGGTAGCCTCTTCTAACAGCTTAGTTCCTTTTGCATTAAACTCCAAATCTACAACAGGCCTATTGTATTCAGACTCTAAGGCTGCTTGCGCACTTCTTACGGTGCTACCATCAAGATATTCCTTACCATCCTCATCCTGAAAAGTTAATTTCGCCATTGCTCCTAATTCTTTAATTGCTTTACTAGGATCAAAATTTGTCTCACTTGACTTCCATGGAAACCGAACAATAATAGCATTGTTCTTCTTATCGATAGTAACCTCACGGTCTAGAATATTTTGACTATCCATTCTAAGTTCAATAATTCTTTTAGCGCTTTCCATTTCTGCGTCTGTAGGATCACGGTCTAAATCAACTGGAGTAAAGACTGCTTCCACTCCACCTTTTGTATCGATACCCAAACGGATATCCCTCGCACCCTTAATCGTACCTAAGCCAAAAATAGCCAATGCTAATAAAGCTAGAATTAATGGTGTTCCAATTAAAAATTTCCAACGTCCTTTTTTCATAATGTTCTCCCATCTAATTTTATTATTATTATCTAATAAACATAGACGCTCTTTGCTCCATCACAATTATGTACATACGTTAGAATTGTATCTAAGTAAAATTTATAGTTTAGTAGTCTATCTCGTTTAATTAAATACAAGAATCTTATAATAAGCCCGATTGCTAAGATAAGGCCGAACCAAGAAAGCACAAATCTCATAATAGGGGCTGCTGATTTGTTCCATATGGATCCCTGTACTAGATACTGATTGATATATGTATTCATATCACAGACCAATGCACTACCAAATAGTAGTTCATTGTTATCTTCCCCTGATGTCATATTACCAGAATTAGAGGTATCTACCTTGAGTGTTTGAACACTTGATAAAAACATTTGTTTTTCTTCTATAATAGTATTGATACTTAATACAATAGTAAAAATATAAAAAAAGGCAGCCAATATCATACAGAAGCATGCTTTTCTTCTACACGCTTTATTTGCAATCCACTGTATCATATTAACGCCTCCTTCCATGTATTTTGTCTCAACTATATTTCATCTACCATGCGATAACCTACCCCAACCTCTGTAAAAAGATACTGTGGTTCGGCTGGATTTTTTTCTAATTTTCTACGAATATTCGCCATATTTACTCTGAGAATTTGATTATCACACTTAGCATGAGGTCCCCAGATATTATTGATTAAATAATCATAGGTCAATACCCTTCCTGCATAATGGCAAAGCATAGATACTATCTTATACTCTATTTGAGTCAGGTGTACTAACTTACCTTCCACCTTGACCTCTCTTTTATTAAAGTCGATAAACAAATCTCCTACAGCATAGGTATCTATTTTATTCATATTGGTATTTTCCAACCGCATAGCATGTCTAAGAGCAGTACGTATACGAACTAAAAGCTCTGAGGTGGCAAATGGTTTTGTAATATAATCATCAGCTCCTAAATCAAGGGCTTCCACTTTATCCCTCTCATGGCCTCTTGCAGATACTACAATAATCGGAACCTCAGACCATTCCCTTACAAATTTAATAATGTTGATGCCATCTATATCTGGTAATCCCAAATCTAATAAAATAATGTCTGGACAATATGAAGTAATCATCATCATTGCCTCTGAACCATTTTTCGCATGTATGACTTGGTATTTGTTTGCATTGAGTATTGTTGTTATAAAATTACTGATACTGTTTTCATCTTCAACTACAAGTACTGTTTGACTATTTTGCATGTTCTTTACTCCTTTCTTAGAGGTAGATAAAAGGAAACCACTGCTCCTTTATCTTCCGCATTTCTTGCATACATTTTTCCTTTGTGTGCTTTTATAATTGTATTGCAAAGAGCTAAGCCTATTCCCATGTTTTTACTTCCATCATTGTTACTATTTGAAACAGAAACAATAGGCCCCTCCAACAACTTAGGAATTTCTGTATCCGGAAATCCTTGTCCATAATCTCGAACAGTAAAAACGGCATAATTGTCTTCCTTTTTAACAGTTAACTCAATCCGGTTTACCTCATTGGAATGTTTGACTGAGTTCTCCATTAAATTAGTAAGAACTTCTTCAATCAAAATTCCATCCATTGGCACTATTAAATACTCATCAGGCACCCTAACATGTACCTTTTGCCCAGCAAAATGTTTATGAAACTTTTGTACTGCTTCCGAAACAATTTCCTCCACTACCTCATCCTGCATATGTAACGCCGTCTCATTAGAGCTCATCTTAGTCACTAGTAGAACATTTTCCACCAAACGTACTAACCACTCAGCATCTTCTTTAGCATCCTTTAGTAATGCAATCTTTTCCTCTAACTCTACCACAGAATAATTATCTATTATGGTGTCTATTACACCAACAATAGAGGTCAATGGAGTCCTTAAATCATGACTGATTGCACGTAATAGATTGTACTTCATCTTCTCTTTTTCAATCTCTAGCTTTAGCCTGTCATTCTCTATTAAATTTGATGTCATGGTGCTAGTTAATAGAGAAACAGCAATCATAATAGAAAATGTAATAGGATAACCCTCAATGGAAAAATCTAAAGCAAAATATGGATATGTGAAAACATAATTCACAAAGAATACCCCCAACAAGGAGGCACAAATTCCATAAAAATAGCCATTGGTCCATAATGATATTAAAAAAACGGCAAACAAAAATATCATTGGAACATAGGTTTCTGCACCTGAACAAAAAGTATTAATTAAAGTAGAAAAGCCTATTGCTAGCAACATAATAGAAGCGGAAATTATGGTATCTCTAGACGAAAAAACCATTCTTTTTTTAGTCAATTTCAACATATCTCTTCCTACTTTACATTCCTTTCTCTTCATGTCTCTCGATATTTCATAACGTTATGTTACATTCCAATTTATTATAACAAATAACAAGAAGTATTACAATTTTACTTTGAAAATACATAAAATTTTACTTGAAAACCATAAAAAGATACTGAAAATGTTTCCCCATGTATTATAAAACATACGATCATTTTTTAATATAAAGATTCTGTTAAATCTATACTTTCAGTATAAATTTTATGTTAAGAAATCTTCAAGTGAATTGTCTTATGTGTACAAGTTTTATATAATATGTTAAGATAGGCAGAATTTTTTAATAAGGCAAAAGGAGGTGTAAAAAATTATGTTTTTTTTAGAAATTTCCAACACAAAAGTTGTTCTAATGGGATTAGGCACTGTTTTTTTAGGGCTTATCTGCATTATTATTCTTTGTAGCTTAGTTAGTCTATTATGTAAGGCATTTGGAGCAAACGTAGTGCCTTCAAACACTCCACCTAAGGCTGTTTCAAACAATACAACATCTGACACGATTGTAAATCGTCAGGAAATGTTGGCAGCCGTATCTGCAGTTATTGCAGAGGATTTAGGAACAGATGTATCTGCAATAAGAATTCTTTCTGTAAAGAAGCTTTAATTTTTATTCGCATCAACCCACTACATAAAAAAGAGAGGAAATAATAGCATGAAAAAATATCGCGTAAATGTAAACAACACTTTATATGAAATTGAAATCGAACAAATTAATGAGTCAGATATCACCACTTCTACACCAAAACCAGCTACTACACCTTCAGAAGGTGAAAAAATAGCTAGTCCAATGCCTGGAACAATCTTAAATATACATGTAAATGCCGGAGATATGGTGAAAGAAGGGCAGATTCTTATGATTTTAGAAGCTCTTAAGATGGAAAATGAAATCATGGCTCCTAGGGACGGAAAAATTGCATCTATACATGTTTCCAAAGGTGCTAGTGTAGAGTCCGGAACATTGTTATGTGTCATGGAATAATACAAACACTTAATGGAGGAAACGTAAATGGATACTATTATAAATTTTTTTGAGCAGACGGGCTTCTACTTAGTACAGCAGGATTACCGAGTACTTCTTATGATTGCCATCGCTTGCTTGTTAGCTTACCTAGCAATCAAAAAAGGCTTTGAACCTTTGTTACTATTACCGATTGCTTTTGGTATGCTCCTTACCAATTTGCCAGGAGCTGAGATGTTCCACGAAGCCTTATTCGCTGACGGGCATGTACATTGGGATTTATTTGGTGGAAATTCTGGAATCACACCAGGATTAATTGACTATCTGTATTTAGGCGTAAAGCTAGGAATTTATCCTTGCTTAATCTTTGTTGGTGTAGGTGCCATGACTGACTTTGGTCCTTTGATTGCAAATCCAAAGAGTCTTTTACTTGGTGCCGCAGCTCAGCTTGGTATCTTCGTCACTTTTATTGGAGCAAGATATCTTGGATTCAGTCCAGAACAAGCAAGTTCTATCGGTATCATCGGTGGAGCCGATGGCCCAACTGCAATCTATGTTACTACTAGACTTGCCCCTGATCTATTAGGTCCTATTGCTGTAGCAGCATATTCCTATATGGCTTTAGTACCAGTAATTCAACCACCGATTATGAAGTTATTAACAACCAAGAAAGAACGTTGTATCAAAATGACAGAACTGCGACCAGTTTCCAAGCTGGAAAAGATTCTTTTCCCATTTATCATTACAATCTTTGTTGCCTTCTTAGTACCATCTGCTGCTCCACTTGTAGGTTCTCTTATGCTTGGAAATCTATTTAGAGAAAGTGGTGTTGTAGAAAGACTTAGTAAGACAGTTCAAAATGAATTAATGAACATCGTGACTATCTTCCTTGGTATCTCAGTAGGTGCTACCGCTACTGCTTCCACCTTCTTAAGCTTAAGTACCATTAAGATCATGTGCATGGGTGTAGTTGCTTTTGGACTTGGTACAGCAGGCGGTGTGTTACTAGCGAAGTTTATGAACCTATTCTTAAAACAGAAGATAAATCCATTAATTGGTTCTGCAGGTGTATCTGCCGTTCCTATGGCTGCACGTGTTTCCCAAGTGGTTGGACAAAAAGAAAATCCATCCAATTTCTTGTTAATGCATGCTATGGGTCCTAATGTAGCTGGTGTAATTGGATCTGCTATTGCTGCTGGTGTTCTGTTAGCATTATTCTAAGAAAGGAAACAACTACTATGACAAACAAATCCATACATATTACGGATACCATTTTACGAGATGCTCATCAATCTCAAGCTGCAACTAGAATGCGAATTGAAGATATGATTCCATCCCTAGAAACTTTAGATGATGTTGGCTATTGGTCCCTTGAGTGCTGGGGTGGAGCTACCTTTGATAGTTGTATGCGTTTTCTTAATGAAGATCCATGGCAACGTCTTAGAACTCTTAAAAAGTACCTTAAAAAGACTCCATTACAGATGCTTCTTCGTGGGCAAAATATTCTTGGATACAAGCACTATGCAGATGATGTTGTAGAAGCTTTCTGCAAGAAATCTGTTGAAAACGGTATTGATGTAGTAAGAATATTTGATGCACTTAATGATGTAAGAAACATGGAAGCTGCCATGAAATATGTAAAACAAGCAGGAGGTACCTGTGAGGCAGCAATCAGCTACACCATTAGTCCTGTTCACAATACAGAATATTTTATTAAACTAGCAAAGACATTAGAGGATATGGGAGCAGACGTTATCTGTATTAAAGATATGGCAAATCTACTACTTCCATATGATGCTTATGATTTAGTAAGCAAATTGAAGGAAACCGTTAAGGTACCACTTCACCTTCATACTCATAATACAACAGGTACTGGTGATATGACCTACCTTATGGCAATTCAAGCTGGTGTTGATATTGTAGACTGTGCATTATCTCCTCTAGCCAATGGTACTAGTCAGCCTTGTACAGAATCATTAGTTGCCACCTTAAAGGGTACACCATATGATTCTAATCTGGATCTTTCTAAATTAAATGAAGCAGCTGTTCATTTCAGAAAAATTGCCGACAAGTTAAAAGAAGAGAAAATTCTTGATCCTAAGGTATTAGCTGTAGACACCAATACTCTTCTCTATCAAGTACCAGGAGGTATGCTTTCTAACCTGATTAGCCAGTTAAAGCAAGCTGGTGCAGAGAATAAGTATTACGAGGTATTAGAGGAAGTGCCTAGAGTACGTAAAGATTTTGGCTACCCTCCTCTTGTTACTCCAACTAGCCAGATTGTTGGGTCACAAGCTGTACTTAATGTTCTATCTGGAAGCCGTTACAAAACCTTCTCTAAGGAATCTAAAGCAGTACTCCGTGGAGAGTATGGTACTCTTCCTGGAGAAGTAAATGAAGAGGTTCGTAAGCTGGCTATAGGAAATGATCCTGTCATAACCTGCCGTCCTGCTGATTTACTAGAACCAGAGCTTGAGAAATACCGTGAAGAATGTAAAGACTTCGCAAAATCGGAAGAAGATGTTTTAAGCTATGCCCTCTTCCCACAAGTAGCAGCTAAATTCTTTGAGGTAAGAGATGGTGTTACTCCTTTAGTAAGTGAGCCTGTTGCTGTAGAAAAGAAACCTGAAACAGCACCAACCCCTATAAAAGAAAATGAAGTTCGCATTCTCTATGTAGATGACGTTTCATTAGTTAAATAAAATCAAACAGCCTGGTTTCCTTCATGGAAAACAGGCTGTTTCTATTTTGTTATGTATTTGTAATCTCTTTCTAAATATGTTATAATAATTTTATAAAGTTTTAAGGAGGACGAGTATTTGGATAACAACTTTGACAACCCAACCTACACGGGTAATAATGAGGGTAATCAACCTAATTATGCTAGCAATGGCCAACCTTATCAACAGCCTAATTACTCAAACAATGGGCCAACCTATCAGCAACCTAGTTATTCCAG
>JAEZQN010000121.1 GCA_023441145.1 Bacillota bacterium | reverse complement strand
GTGTAGGTATGGGTGGACAAGCAGCAGCAGGAGTATTAACTGATGACCCATCTATCTTTTCAAAAGTTTTAATTCTTCAATTACTTCCTGGAACTCAGGGAATCTATGGTCTTTTAATTGCATTTATTGCATTATCTCAGATTGGTATTATCGGTGGTGGAAGTGTAGATATTACACTTGCAACAGGATTTCAATATTTTCTAGCTTGTATGCCAATGGCAGTAGTAGGATTTTTCTCTGCTATTCACCAGGCTAAGACATCTGTATCCAGTATAGCTATGGTTGCTAAAAAACCAGATCAGTTTGGTAAAGCCATGATTCTTCCAGCTATGGTTGAAACTTATGCGATTTTAGCATTACTTATTTCTATGTTAGCAATCACTGGTATTAAATAATAAAGTAGTAACAGTTAGGAGAAGAAATCTATGACTGGACTGGAAAAAATAATAGAGCAAATTCAGCAGGAGGCAAAGAGCGCTTCTGATCAGGAGCTAGCTAGAGCCAGGGAAGAAGCACAGCGTATATTGGATGAGGGAACTGAGGAAAGAGAGGCTTATAAAGCATCATTTCTTGCACAAACAAAATCTCAAGTAGAGCTTTCACTGGGACGAGGAGAAGCAGCTGCTGCCCTGCAAAGAAAAAAGATATTATTAAAGGAAAAACAGCAGATTATAAGCCAAATCATTGAACAGGCAAAGGAATCCATTTTAAATCTTCCAGAGAAAGAATACTTTGAGTTACTTATCAAGATGCTTAACCGTTATGCGAAAGACGGAAATTGTAGTATTTTATTTTCTGCAAGAGACAAGGATAGACTACCACAGGACTTTTTAAACGAGTTGGAAAAGAGATCTATTGTAATTCTAGAAGATAGAGGGAAAATAGATGGTGGATTTATATTAGTTTATGGGGAAGTGGAGGAAAACTGTTCCTTTGAAGCATTATTTGCAGCCTCTAAGGAGGTTCTGCAGGACAAGATTAGCGCAATAATTTTTACTGATTCAGGCGCAGAAACGGAGAGATAGTATGGCGGAAAACCAGTATATTTATGCTGTTGCGCGGATTCGCTCCAAGGAAATGACTTTGCTTAGCTCTGGACTTATGGAGCAGTTACTATCTGCCAAAACTTATGAAGACTGCCTCAGACTTTTGTCTGACAAAGGTTGGGATTGTGAAGGGAAACTCCCAGAAGAGTTTCTTACTACAGAAAGGGAGAAAACCTGGACTCTGATGAAGGAACTTGTGGAGGATTTATCCGTCTTTCACGTCTTTTTGTATGAAAACGATTTTCATAACCTGAAGGCAGCCATTAAGCAGGTGTGTACTCATGGAGAAGCGCCAAATATATATAAATCTAATGGAACTATAGATCCGGCTACCATCTATGAGGCTGTGAAGACTAGTGATTTCAATAAGCTCCCCCCTTATCTTAGAAAGTGTGGGCAGGAGGCATTTGAGATTCAGTTAAAATCAGGTGACAGCCAGATGTGTGATGTAATTATAGACAAGGCATCCTTAGAGATGACCTATGAGGCTGGAAAGCAATCAAAAAATGAGTTGTTTATGGGCTATGCTAGACTAAAGGTAGTACAGGCGGATATCAATATTGCCATTCGTAGCTGTAAGACTGGAAAGTCCGCGGAGTTTTTAAAGAAGGCATTGGTACCATGTGATACCTTGGATATTACTTCCTTAAGTAATGCTTCTCTTCAGGGAATGGAGGCTATTTACGAGTATTTGGAATCCACAGTGTATGACGATGCAATTGATGCAATCAGAACCTCTCCTTCTGCCTTTGAGAAGTGGTGTGATGACAAGATTATGGATTATATCAGGCCACAAAGATACAACCCATTTACCATAAAGCCACTAGCAGCTTATATCTTAGCGAGAGAAAATGAGATAAAATGTGTACGAATTCTACTATCTGGTAAGCAAAACGATTTACCAGAGGAGGCAATTCGGGAAAGATTGAGGAAAATGTATGTATAGAATAGCAGTGTTAGGGAATCGGGATAGCATATACGGTCTTGCAGCACTGGGACTGGATACATTTCCGACAGATTCCATGAATCAGGAGGAGGCAGCTAAGCTTCTAAGAAAACTCGCAGAGGGAGAGTATGGAGTGATCTATGTGACAGAGGCTCTACAGGCAACTCTTTCTGAGGAAATCATGAGATATAAAGATAGACAGTTGCCTGCCATTATACCCATCCCTGGAGTATCAGGCAATACAGGAGCTGGGGTCGCAGGGTTAAAGAAGCTAGTCGAACAGGCAGTTGGATCAGATATTATCTTCATGTCATAGAGGATGTTTTACCGGATTACAAATCAATGAAAAAGCAGGTGAATAGTTTGAGTATAGGAACAATAAAGAAAGTTGCCGGTCCTTTGGTTATTGCAGAAGGAATGCGTGACGCCAATATGTTTGACGTGGTGAGAGTAAGCTCCCAACGTCTTATTGGTGAAATTATTGAAATTCACGGGGATCAGGCATCTGTTCAGGTATACGAGGAGACTTCAGGTCTTGCTCCAGGGGAGCCAGTGGAGTCTACCAAAGCTCCACTTTCTGTAGAATTAGGTCCTGGACTTATGGGAAGTATCTTTGATGGTATTCAAAGACCTTTGGTAGAAATCATGAACCAAACTGGTAGCAATCTTACCAGAGGTGTGGAGATTCCAGCCTTAAAGAGAGATACCGTGTGGCATTTTCAACCAAGTGTAGAGGTTGGTACTAAGGTTAAGGGTGGAGACATCATTGGTATTGTCAAGGAAACTAAGATTATCACTCATAAAATTATGATTCCAAATGGAGTAGAAGGTGTCATTACCTCTATTTCAGACGGTAATTATACTCTAACAGATACAGTGGCGCAGTTAGAGAAAGAAGACGGCTCTCTTGTGGATATTACAATGCTACAGAAATGGCCAGTTCGTGTAGGAAGACCTTATAAGAAGAAGCTTCCACCAGATATGCCGCTGATTACAGGACAAAGAGTTATCGATGCATTATTCCCAATTGCAAAGGGTGGAGTTGCAGCTGTTCCTGGGCCATTTGGAAGTGGTAAGACCGTAGTTCAACATCAGCTTGCAAAATGGGCTGAGGCAGACATTGTAGTATACATAGGTTGTGGAGAACGTGGGAATGAGATGACTGATGTTTTAAATGAGTTCCCTGAACTTAAGGATCCAAAAACAGGTCACTCCCTTATGGAGAGAACCGTGTTAATTGCCAATACCTCTGATATGCCAGTTGCTGCCAGGGAGGCTTCTATCTACGTAGGAATTACCATTGCTGAGTACTTTAGAGATATGGGTTATTCCGTAGCTTTAATGGCAGATTCTACATCCCGTTGGGCAGAGGCTCTTCGTGAAATGAGTGGACGTTTAGAGGAAATGCCTGGTGAAGAAGGCTATCCGGCCTACTTAGGAAGCCGTTTGGCACAGTTTTATGAGCGTGCTGGTCGTGTGATATCTATGGGTTCAGAGGATAGAGAAGGTGCGCTATCTGTAATTGGAGCCGTATCTCCTCCTGGTGGTGATATCTCAGAACCAGTATCCCAAGCAACACTTCGTATTGTAAAAGTATTCTGGGGCTTGGATTCAGGGCTGGCATATAAACGTCATTTCCTGCAATCAACTGGTTGACCAGTTATTCTTTATATGTAAATAATATGACAAAATGGTTTAATGAAGCAGCAGAGGGTGATTGGACAGCATGCCGTGGAAGAATTATGGCCCTTCTTAGTGACGAAGCAGGTCTTCAAGAAATCGTTCAATTAGTTGGTATGGATGCTTTATCCGCTCCAGATCGTCTGAAACTTGAGGCAGCCCGTTCTATCAGAGAGGACTTCCTTCATCAGGATGCCTTCCATGAGGTGGATACGTATTCTTCCTTAGAGAAGCAGTTCCATATGATGAAATTAGTATTAGAATTCTATGATGCTTCCTTAGCAGGACTTAAAGATGGGGTGTCCATTGATAAGATAGCAGTGCTTCCTGTAAGAGAACAAATTGGTCGTTATAAATATACAACTGAGGAGAACCTTGTGAAGGAGTATGACTCCATTGTACAAGAGATTCACCGTCAAATTAATGAACTAAAGGGAGAGGAGGACTAAGTTATGCCAAAGGAATACAGAACCATTCAAGAAGTAGCCGGTCCTCTGATGTTGGTAAAAGGAGTAGACCAGGTTTGTTATAATGAATTAGGTGAAATCGAGCTTGCAAATGGGGAGAAACGTCGTTGTAAGGTACTCGAAATAGATGGCGGTAATGCTTTAGTGCAGCTGTTTGAAAGTTCTACAGGTATCAACCTTGCCAACAGTAAGGTGCGTTTCCTCGGAAGAACTATGGAGCTTGGTGTATCTGAGGATATGCTTAGCCGTGTATTTGACGGCTTAGGTCGTCCTATCGATGATGGACCAGAAATCCTACCTGAGAAGAGAATGGATGTAAATGGTCTTCCAATGAACCCTGCAGCTAGAAACTACCCTCAAGAGTTTATTCAGACTGGAGTGTCTGCTATTGATGGGTTAAATACCTTAGTTCGTGGACAGAAGCTACCTATTTTCTCTGCCAGTGGTCTTCCTCATGCAGAGTTGGCAGCACAGATTGCTCGTCAGGCTAAGGTGCGTGGAACCAATGAACCATTTGCGGTAGTGTTTGCTGCTATGGGTATCACCTTTGAGGAAGCCAACTTCTTTACAGAAAGCTTCCGTGAAACAGGAGCAATTGACCGTTCTGTTATGTTTATTAATCTTGCTAATGACCCAGCTGTTGAGCGTATTGCGTCTCCTCGTATGGCGCTAACTGCAGCAGAGTACTTAGCATTTGAAAAGGATATGCACGTACTTGTTATCCTAACAGATATCACCAACTATGCAGACTCTCTTCGTGAAGTTTCTGCAGCCCGTAAAGAGGTACCAGGTCGTCGTGGATATCCTGGATATATGTATACAGACTTAGCTTCTTTATATGAAAGAGCAGGCAGACAAAAAGGCAAAAAGGGTAGTATCACAATGATTCCTATTCTGACTATGCCTGAAGATGATAAAACTCATCCAATTCCAGACTTAACAGGATATATAACGGAAGGACAGATTATTCTTAGTCGAGAATTACATCGTCAAGGAATTATGCCTCCAATTGATGTATTGCCAAGTCTTTCTCGTCTTAAGGATAAGGGAATTGGAGAAGGCAAGACTCGTGCAGACCATGCCAATACCATGAACCAGTTATTTGCTGCTTATGCGAGAGGCAAGGAAGCAAAGGAACTTATGGTAGTACTTGGTGAAGCAGCTCTTACAGAAATTGATAAGTTATATGCAGAGTTCGCTGACCGTTTTGAGAAGGAATATGTATCTCAAGGATCCTTCTCTAATCGAAGTATCGAAGATACCTTAGAACTTGGATGGGACCTTCTTGGTATTCTTCCACGTGCTGAATTAAAACGTATCAAGGATGAGTTCTTAGAAACCTATTATCATCCTGCAAAATAATTTGGTGTGTAGGAAAGGAGGCAGATAAGTATGGCCGGGACACAGGTGAATCCCACCAGAATGGAACTTACCAGACTGAAGAAGAAGCTAGTAACAGCTAGACGTGGACATAAGCTGTTAAAGGATAAGCGGGATGAACTAATGCGTCAATTTCTGGAGTTAATTCGAGAAACAAAAACTCTTAGAGAGAAAGTGGAGAAAGGTATTGAGAGAGCCAATAAGAATCTAGTACTGGCAAAAGCAAGTATGGAGGAAGAAGTGCTTAATGTAGCCTTAATGGCTCCACGTCAGGAAGTAAATCTACAGGCATCTTCAAAAAATGTCATGAGTGTAGATATTCCTGTATTTAATGTTACCACTAGAACCGCTGATCCAAATGACATATATTGTTATGGTTTTGCTTATACCTCTAGTGACTTAGATGATGCAGTAAAATCTCT
>JAEZQN010000107.1 GCA_023441145.1 Bacillota bacterium | reverse complement strand
AAACATACACCAGAGATAAAATGGCATTTTCCACATATCTCCTTTTTTGTGTATCGACATATTAAAATACTTAATTAAGACAAGTAGCCCTTATAACAAAAGCATTCAACTTTACTAGAAGCAGCTTTGAGTCTGTAATTAAGTTACTTAACTGAATATCCAAACTGCAATCAATATACCTTCCATTGGTTTCTATGAGGCACTGATTTTTACTTAAACTTTTATCCTCCACAATGAGAAGCTTAACACTTTCATTTAAGGATTCTACAATGCGATCGCTATGGGATTTCACAAAATCCAAATCCTCTTTAGATACCCAAACAACAAAATCATTACTTTTTTCTTGATTGCTAATCGCACTCTTTATTAGATGGAGAATTACTCCCCTTTGATCTTGAATAACAACATTTGTTATCTTTTCTATCAATCCAACAACTACATCTACAAACCTAGGCTCTACTTCATCTAACAAAGCACGGTAGTCTTCATCCTGTTTCTTAAGTTTATCCTTAAGCTCAGCCTCTAAACTATCAATCTCTTTAGACCCAGCCTCAAAACCCTTTATATATCCGAGCTTTTTCCCTTCTTCCATAGCAAGTGCTTTAATGCCTTCTGCTTCTTCTCCTGCCTTATTCACTATGTCAATAGCCTTGTTTCTAGCATCATTCATTGTCTTTTCTGCTGACTGAACTATAAGTGCTTGTTCCTCATCAAGCAGTCTTTGCATACTAGCAACATTAAGCCCATTTATAAATTGGTCCTCTCCACCACTCATCTGACGATTCTCACTCAGAGTCTCTACACTTTTTCTAGTGAGTGATTTAAAGCACAAATCTGAATTAATAATTTCCTTAGTGGCATTGACATAAATATAATTGGATTTAATAAGATTAGACAATTATCTCGTCACCTCCACCTCTAGAAATTATTATTTCGGCAGAATCTTCTAATTTACGGATTATATTAACAATCTTCTGTTGAGCCTCTTCTACATCTTTAAGACGTACAGGTCCCATAAACTCCATATCTTCTTTTATCATAGCGCTTAAACGCTTAGACAAGTTATTAAAGATAACATTTTGAACTTCTTCATTTGCACCTTTCAATGCAATAGCAAGTTCATTATTGTCAACCTCTCGAAGAACACGCTGAATTGACTTATCATCCAAGGATAAGATATCTTCGAATACAAACATCTTACGACGAATTTCATCAGCAAGTTCTGGCTCTTCTATTTCCAGTGTCTCCATAATGTGCTTTTCAGTGCTACGATCAACAGTATTTAAAATTTCTACGATAGCATCTACACCACCGACAATTGTATAATCTTGATTTACTAAAGAAGACAATTTACGTTCCAAGATTTTTTCCACTTCCTTAATAACATCTGGACTTGTACGATCCATCTGCGCAATACGCTTAGCAACATCAGCCTGCTTATCAGGCGTAAGAGAGCTGACAATTGAGCTGGACTGTCCTGATGGAAGGTAGGATAAAATCAAGGCTATTGTTTGTGGATGCTCATCCTGAATAAAGTTCAATAATTGAGAAGCATCTGTTTTTCTAATAAATTCAAAAGGACGAACTTGCAAAGAAGCTGTTAGCTTACCTATAACATCCTTAGCTTTTTCCTCACCAAGGGCTTTTTCTAACAGATCTTTGGCATAAGCAATACCGCCCTCTGCAATATATTGCTGAGCTAAGCAAATTTCATAAAACTCGTTTATTACATTTTCCTTAACCAGAGGTGTTACACTTCTTGTATTAGCAATTTCAAGAGTTAGCTGTTCAATCTCTTCTTCCTTTAAATGTTTAAATACATTTGCAGATTTCTCAGGTCCAAGAGCAATTAACAAGACAGCAGCCTTTTGAACTCCAGTCATTTCATTATTTTTTGCCACGTTAATTACCCCCAGTCCTCATTGAGCCAATTCCGAAGCAACTGCGCAACTGCCTCTGGTTTATCATCAACAAATTTTTCTATCATCTTTCTAGTCTCAGATTTTTCGGAGAATTCAATATCCTCAAGATCTTGTTTTTCCTTAGTAGTAGCAAGAAGTTCTTCCACCGATAGTTCTGGTTCTTGCTCAATAATCTCAACAGGTTTGGATACCTTAAATACAACAAAGACAAGAAGACCTACTATTAAAACGATTAAGCCTACCATGATATACAAGCTATAGTCAGTCTCTGTTGGTTCTTTATCTTGAAATATTGGTTGATTCCAAGCAGTTATTGTTAAGTTTTTCGTATCAATTCCAGTGGCATTCTTTACTAGCTCATATACTGTATCATCCACCTCAGATTGAGTTTTCGCCTCATTCTGACGGATAAACTCACTCCAGGTCATATCATCATCTAGTAATCCTTGTTCTTCTACCTCTTCCTGCTTATATATGGTATAGCTAGTTAGTACGATAGCCATACTAGATTCACTAGGAACCACTGCACCAACTTCATATTCTGTAGTGGTTTGCTTTTGATTTGGCAGATACTCATCTGTTTCCGATTTTGTGCTTGTTCCAGAGGAAGTCTCATCCTCAATTTGATAATTGGTGTCATCATCATTGGAATCCGTTCCAGGTTCTCCACCGGAACCTGTAGTTCCTTCTGATTGATAGGTATATTTTTTACTTAATAAGCCCTGCTCCTGCCCTTCTGCTGGAGTATACTCTGTATAAAGCTCACTTACCTTATCCATATCAAATTTTATGTTTGATGCACCTATTTCTACATCCTTATATGTACCATACTTAAGTAATACCTGTTTTACATTATTGACTATGACATTGGAGAGCTTCTCCTTATAATCAATAATAGAATTAACGTTTCCACCTAATGTGTTATCGGCATTACCACCAAACAAAAGATTACTATTACTGTCAATAATTGTAATATTATCCGTATTTTTATTACCCACAATACCAGCTAAAAAGGTTGCCACGTATTCAGCATTCTTCTCTGACAACATAGTATCCTTTTGTAATGTCAGCATTACACTGACTGTTGCATCCTGTCCCTCAGACATAATTGTATAATCATCAACTGGTTTATTGATATATACCACTGCATCTTCGATTCCAGAAAATTTCATAAGCTTAGTTCTAACATCACTTTGTAACGCCAAATTAGACTTTAGTGCTTTTTCACCTTCTGTTGTACTCATACTATTAGTTAAAGCATCCTCATAGGAGTAATCTTCTGTGGATATACCACTACTACCAGCTGCAATAACAGCAGCCTCGTAAGACCCGTCTGCAACATAGACGGTGACACGATCATCCCCAAGCTTACTATCAATGCCCTGTTCCTGTATAGTTTTAATGACTTTACTAGCCACAGTGGTATTATCATATTCCATTAAGTATACATAGGATACCTTATTAATAATCAAAGCCAGAAGCACAATAGCTAACGTAACAGCAACTATTACACTTATCACAATGGTTTTTTGCTTCTTTGAGTATTTCTTCCAAAAAGCAACTATTCTACTCCATATTTCTTTCAACTTTTCCTGCATATTACCGCTCCTCAGAATTTACTAGAACTGTAAATTCATTATCTCCTTATACGCATCTAATATTGTTCTTCTTAAAGCAATTGTATAATTTAAGGAAACATTAGCCTTTTCCTGTGCAATCTGTAAGTCATGAGTACTATCAGACAATCCCATTGCAAATTTAATTTCCTCTTCTTCAGCTACATTTGTTAAATTGTTTGTTTCATTTATCTGATTCATTATGGCATTGAAAACCGAATCAAAGCTACTTGTACGGTCTGTAGATGCTGAATTTACAGATTTTGTAATACCGCTTGAAGATATCCCGTTATTTTTTATAATACTATAATCTAAAGTATTCTGTATCCCTAAGACACTACTCATTTTATATCCTCCAGTTTACTAATACTATTCTAATTTCCTTATGCTTTACCCACATCTAATCCCTTCATAGCCATAGCCTTTGTAGCATTAAATGCTGTCACATTAGCTTCATATGCTCTAGAAGCATCTATTAGGTTCGTCATCTCTGTTACAGAGTTTACATTCGGATATGTAACATAACCCTCACCATCTGCATCTGGATGAGATGGATCATAGACTTTTTTCATTGCCGTTTCAGAATCTTCTACAATCTGTGTTACTTTTACACCTGTTCCAGAAATACCAACTGCATTAGCATAAATATTAGAAAAGGCAGATGCTCCTTTTTCAGCAAACACTACTGTCTTACGCACATATGGGGTACCATCCTTTGTTCTTGTAGTATTAACATTCGCAATGTTTTGCGCAATAATATCTGTTCTAAGTCTTTGTGCTGTCATACCTGATGCACTAATGTTCATAGATGAAAAAACTGACATTTTTTTCACTCCTTTTCACTCTACTAATCGTTTACGAACTTATAAACTTACACATTCTTTAGTACATCATTTAACCTAGAAAACTCATGAGATATTGAATCCATTAATGCATTATACTTTATCTGGTTTTCTGCGTAATTTGCTTCTTCCACATCAATATCTACATTGTTACCATCCAATCGAGTACTTAATGAAGAGTGATCCGTATAAATAGTACTATTTATCGTATTCAGATGCATCTGGTTTACGGCATTATCTAATACAGAATCACTATGTAACGCGTTTTTAAGATAGGTTTCAAAGCTGACATCCTGTCGCTTATAGTTAGGGGTAGATACATTGGCTATATTATTCGCCAACACCGTATTGCGAGTCCAACTGGCATCTGCTGCTTTATCTAATACATTTATATAGTTAAAAGCTGAAGAATTTACCATATTTATACACATCCTTTCTATTATCTATTATAATAAAAAACAACAAATATACAAGATTTTTTCTATAACTAGAACTAAAATACTATATATTGTGCCAAATACATTATTTTACATCAGCAAACGATTAACAAATTTATAATATTTACAAAAGGATATATAGGTTTCCCTATATATCCTTATATTTCTACATGCTAATTCTTCATTTTTTTTAACTCATCAAAAACAACGTCATTAAGAACCTTAATATAAGTTCCTTTCATGCCTGAAGAGCGCGATTCAATAACTCCTGCGCTTTCAAATTTACGCAGGGCATTAACAATAACTGATCTAGTAATACCTACACGATCAGCAATCTTACTGGCTACGAGTATTCCTTCATTACCTTCAAGCTCATCAAAAATGTGTGTAATAGCTTCTAATTCCGAAAAAGAAAGTGTACTAATTGCAGACTTTACAATTTGTATTTTCCGATTCTCTTCAGCATTTTCTTCGTTAACAGAACGCATCATTTCTAAACCAACTACTGTAGTCCCATATTCACTTAGAATAATGTCATCAATTATGTACTGCGAGTCACACTTATATAAAAATAAGGTTCCTAAACGTTCCCCTGCAATATCAATCGGGGTTATGACTGCTTGATATCTGTTTACATCCTGAGATTCAAACCCAAGAGTCATCAAGTTTACATTCTCCTTTGTTGAAAGCACATTTAACAAGCGCTCATTTAACATGGTATCGATGTAACCACCTACGCTGTCCTTAATTAACTCGTGTATTTCATCAATATCAGCACGATTCTTCACGCCCAGCACTTTTCCCTTTTTACTGATAACAAGAATATTAGATTCCAATATATCACTTAACACATCACATATATCGTTAAATACCACCTTATGTGAATTATTATTATGTAACAATTTGTTTATTTTTCTTGTTTTATCTAGTAATTGTACGCTCATAGCAATCCTCCCGCACCCTGCAAGGTTTCCCCGCTCATAATTATTCATACATTATCTGAATTTAGGTCAAACAGTGTACTACTCTGTAAATTCTATCACATTTTTTTTGCAAAAACAATACATTTTAAGTTATTTTGACATACTTTACCTATATAAATCTATATTTTTCACGTTTTCATGTTAGTTGCAATAATAAAATGAGATGATATGTATAGAAATTCTATTTAAAATAACAAATAACAAGCCCCATACCAAAATTGATATGGGGCTTGTTATTTGCTTATACTAAACTTACAACTAGTAACTTACTTTTGCTCTACATAGCCACAGGTCTCATCGTTGCAAACTAATTTACTACCCTTTTCAACTAATACATTATTACAGGTTGGGCAATGCTTATCACTAGGCTTTTGCCAAGACATGAAATCACATTCTGGATTATTCTCACATCCAAAATAACGCCTACCTTTTTTTGTCTTCCGCATAACTACTTCTGCACCACATTTAGGGCATTTTACTCCAATCTTTTCAAGATATGGCTTTGTAAAACGGCAATCTGGGAAACCAGGACAAGCAAGGAACTTACCATGAGGACCATACTTTACAACAAGATTACGCCCACATTCGTCACAAAGTTCCTCTGTAACTTCGTCCTCTATTGTATACTCTGCTAATTCCTTTTCTGCAGCTAACACAGACTCTTCTAAATCAGGATAAAAATTTCTAACAACTGTTTTCCATTTTACAGTACCAGCTTCAATACAATCCAACAAACCTTCCATGTTAACAGTAAAGTTTACATCAACAATACTTGGAAAGGCTTGCTTCATAATCTGATTGACTACCTCACCAAGCTCAGTTACATATAAATTCTTATTCTCCTTGGCCACATATCTTCTTGCTATGATAGTTGTAATCGTCGGAGAATAGGTACTTGGCCTACCAATACCAAGCTCTTCTAATGTCTTTACAAGACTTGCTTCTGTAAAATGTGCAGGTGGCTGAGTAAAATGCTGCTTATCTTCAAACTCAGAAACCTTTAGAACAGATTCTACTGTAAGGGATTTAGATAAGGTTGAATTCTCAATCTTATCCTCATCTGATGTATATACTGACATAAATCCATCAAATAAAGTCTGTGAAGCAGAGCTAGTAAAACGATATCCAGCTCCATCAATCTTGATAGAAGTAGTCTCATAACGGGCAGGTGCCATCTGGCTTGCCAGAAATCGCTTCCAAATTAACTGGTATAAGCGAAACAAATCTCTAGGAAGACTGTCTTTTAAGACAACAGGCGAAAACTCCATATAGGTTGGTCTAATAGCTTCATGAGCATCCTGTATCTTACGTTTATCCTCTTTCCTCATTACTTCATCTTCAGCATATTCCGCTCCGAACTGCTCTATAATATAATTTCTTGCACTAGCTTTGGCTTCATCACTAATTCTTGTAGAATCAGTACGTAGATAGGTAATTAAACCAACACTTCCTTTTCCTTTGATCTCAACACCCTCATACAATTGCTGTGCTAATCGCATTGTTTTTTGAGTAGAGTAATTCAGGTTTTTGGAAGCCTCCTGCTGAAGTGTACTAGTAGTAAACGGTAGTGGAGACTTTTTAATTCGTTCACTGGTTTTAATATCAGTAATCTTAAAAATAGCCCCTTCTATCGTCTTTCGTATGTTCTCTAATTCCTCTTTATTATGAATCGTTACTTTGTTCTCTGTTGTACCGTAAAATTTTGCTTCTAGAGGTTTTTTGTCTCCTTCAATTTCGAACAAAGCGTTTAATGACCAGTATTCTTCAGGTACGAATGCATTAATTTCTTCTTCCCTATCACAAATTACGCGTAGTGCTACGGATTGCACACGACCAGCACTTAACCCACGTTTTACTTTCGCCCAAAGCACTGGACTAATCTTATAACCAACCAAACGGTCTAGCACCCTTCTTGCCTGTTGAGCATCTACCAAATCCATATCGACATCTCTTGGCTGCTTAATGCTATTTTTAATTGCATTCTTTGTAATCTCATTAAATGTAATGCGATAAGTTTTCTTGTCTTCCAATTTTAATGCTTTGGAAAGATGCCAGGATATGGCTTCCCCTTCACGGTCAGGGTCAGTTGCAAGATATATTTTATCTGCTTTCTTTACTTCCTTACGCAACTTAGCGAGTAAATCACCTTTTCCACGAATCGTAATATATTTAGGTTCAAAATCGCAGTCCACATCGATTCCCATCTGGCTTTTAGGCAAGTCTCGAACATGACCATTAGACGCCAACACTTCATAATTGGCACCTAGATATTTCTTTATTGTATTCGCTTTAGCAGGTGACTCAACTATCACCAGATACTTTGGCATTATACCACTCCTTATTTCTCTAGCATTATTCCAAAAAGCAAAGCTTGATTTTAAATCTGCTATTTTTTTCGCTCTAAACGTAGTCAATCATACACTACTTTTTTCACCCTTGCAAGCAAAATTGTTTTATATTTTTCCTATAGTAAAGAAATATATACAATTATACGCAAGTTTATACTATCCCTCTGAGAAAACTCTTATATAGAAATTTTTAGAGGTTTGCACAACTAACCTCATTTTTTCTAACTGAATAAGTGCCTTCATCAGGTTTCCAATATCCAATGAAAGCTTATCCGATAACGAACTGATGTGGGTAGGTTCTAGACTTAGTACATCAAAAACTCGTTTCTCCTCTTCTTTTAATTCTACGAATTTTCCTGTCTTACTTGATATCACGTCACTATTTAACCCAATATTGTAGTATTCTAGAATATCCTCTGGGGAGGTTACAATTTGAGCCCCATATTTAATCAGTTGGTTTGTACCAACTGAAAGCTGATCACTAATCCTTCCTGGAATAGAAAAAACCTCTTTTCCCTGCTCTAACCCTTGATCAGCTGTGATAAGAGAACCACTTTTCCCCTGTGCTTCAATTACTAGTATTCCATCACAAAGTCCACTAATAATACGATTGCGTAATGGAAAGTGTCCCGCCTTAGGTAATACACCAGGTCCATACTCACTAAGAATTCCTCCCTTATTTTCAAGCCTCATGTATAGCTCAATATTCTCCTTCGGATAGCAATAATCAATTCCAGACCCAAGTACTGCCAAGGTATATCCTCCAACCTCTAAAGCTCCTTCATGGCTATAGGAATCAATCCCCCTTGCCATACCACTAATAATTTGCACTCCTGCTTTAGCTAAGCTACTACTAAAATATCTAGCCACCTCCCTACCATAGGGAGAACAATTTCTAGCCCCAATGATAGCTAGGGAGACCGATGATGCTTCTGGTAAAGCTCCAAGAAGATAGAGCCCATAGGGTGGATCATAAATGTCACGAAGTTTAAGAGGATACTCGCAGTCTACATACGATATAAATGAGATACTCTTTCTATTCATACTCTCCATCTTTTTTCTAATGTTATCTATGCACCTGCTCTGTAATATAGTACTATAATCAACGGATTTAAGGCCTTCAATTCTTTCTAAATCATGAATATCACAACAATAAATATCCCTAGGATCAGAAAAACTCTCTAACAATTTGGTAAGCTTAATCTGCCCAATTCCTGGTAGATTACAAAGCCAAAACCATAACTCCTTCTCACTCAAATCCGATACAACTTCCTTGTAAATAATAATTGCCTCCTTCCTACTTAGTACTTCCTATCCCCAGTATTTCTTATCTTGGCTTCTATAGCATACTGCCTCTGCCAAATGCTTCACCGTGATATCCTTACTCTCCTCTAAATCTGCTATAGTTCTGGCTACTTTTAGAATTCTATGGTAAGCTCTTACGCTAATTTGAAGGGTTTCAAAAATAGAGTCTAAGAATTCTTTTTCTTCTCTTCCTAATGAGCAATAATGCTTGATTGTACTTGGTGTCAGCTCGGAGTTAAAGAAGAATTTCTCCTTTGCATACCGCTTCATTTGCATCCTTCTAGCTGTTAACACATGTTGTCGCATAAGGTTTGAGTCACTTTCTTTATCACCATCACCAATGGTCTTATAATCTACCTTATCTGCTTCAATAACAAGATCGATTCTATCCAAAAGAGGCCTAGATATCTTGTTCAAATAACGCTTAATATCCATTGGCGAGCAATGACACAGACTACGATCAGGATAAAAGCCACAATTACAAGGATTCATTGAGGCAACCCACATGCAGTTAGATGGATATTGATAAGAGCCACTTATACGATTTATTGTAACCTTTCCTTCCTCTAGCGGTTGCCTTAATATCTCTAAGGTCGACTTCTTAAACTCAGGAAGTTCGTCAAGAAAAAGAACGCCTCCTGTGGCCAAGCTAACCTCTCCCGGCCTTGCATACTGACCACCACCAATCATAGCGCGTTCCGTAATGGTGTGGTGAGGGCTACGAAAAGGTCGATTGACTACAAGAGCCTGTTTAGCATCCAAAAGTCCACAGATACTATAAATCTTAGATATCTTTAGACTTTCCTCAAAGCTTAATTCTGGCATAATAGTGGGTATTCTTCTGGCAAGCATAGTTTTTCCTGTCCCAGGAGGACCAATCATAAGAATATTATGCATTCCGCTTACAGCAATCTCCAAAGCTCTCTTACAAGCCGTCTGACCAACCACTTCTCTATAGTCCTCTTGATACAGTCTCTCCTGTTCCGATAACATGGCCAAAACATCTACATAAGTCGGCTCAATCCATATTTTATTTAACAGATACTCTACAGCCTGGGTGATAGATTCCACCCCTATTACATCAATACCTGTTACCACACCACCCTCTAAGCTATTCTCCTTAGGTACAATACAACGTGCAAAACCAGCCTCCTTCGCCATTAAAACAATAGGAAGCACTCCATTAATCTTACTTACATTACCATTGAGACTTAATTCACCTACGATTAAGGTATTTAAAAGACAGTCATTAGGCATTATGCCTAAGGCCGAAAGAATCGCCACTGCAATAGGTAAGTCAAAAGCAGTACCCTCTTTTCTTACATCTGCAGGGGATAGATTAATTGTAATTCGCTTTGGATGTAAAGGAAATCCCGCATTCTTTAAAGCAATCCGAACCCTTTCTCTTGCTTCTTTCACCTCTGATGCCAGGAATCCAACCATAGATATCTGTGGTAGTCCTTCTGTAATATCGACTTCCACTTGTACTAATGTGGCTTCTAAACCACTTAAAGAGCCACTACATACTTTACTAAACATATACCTCCTATTCCAATTCTCTTTTGCCCCAACTCACCTTAACAAAAGGCTTTATAAGGTACAATATTTATGTATGGAATAAGTGGATTGTTGTACAAATTAGCTTGAACAAAGGGTTTTGCTTGTTAAATCCTCTTCCTACGATGGTGTAGGAACTTTGAGAATAAGTACCTACACCATAAAAAAGCCTCCTGCTTCTTTAAAAGAAACGGGAGGCTACTTCTCAATCCTTGGAATCCAATATTTTTTTGATTTCATTCATAAATGTATTCACATCTTTAAACTCACGGTATACAGAAGCAAATCGAACATAGGCTACAGGATCTAACTCTTTTAATTTATCCATCAAAAGCTCGCCAATCTTATGGCTAGGAATCTCCTTTTCTTCCATATTAAATATTGCATTCTCAACCTCTTCCACCAACTCATTCATCTGATCTACAGATATTGGACGCTTGTGACAGGACCTAAATACTCCTGCTTCAATCTTACTACGATCATAAGGTTCTCTAGTATTATCCTTTTTTATAACAACTAACGGAATTGTTTCCACTTTCTCATAAGTAGTAAATCTCTTTTTACAACTGTCACACTGACGTCTTCTACGAATTGTGCTATTATCATCAGCTGGTCTTGAATCAATAACCTTGGTGTTTTCAACTCCACAAAATGGACATTTCATACTGCTCCCTCCTACGTAATCAACTACCCGATCCACATTCCAGTATTCTCTAAGATTAAGTATATTATAAACAATTTTTGTGTCAAGACATTTGTTGATTTTTCTTAGAATTTACACTTTACCAACACTTCTTCAATATTAACATCGACTAAAATTATATCTGGTCCAATTTGTCGAATACAGGTCCAATCAATGATATACTCATTCTCTCTGCCTAAAATCCCCCACATTTTACATGGTCCTGGTACTATAATCTTCAAGATACAGCCTGTATCTATATCAATTTCCACATCTCCAACAAACCCAAGTCTTTGGCAATTACACGCGTTAATAACTTCCTTTTGGCGCAAATCGTAGATTCTCATATATCCACCCGGTTTCTATAGGTTTCCCTTATCAATATATGTACCATATAGGTTGATTTATTCCACAAAAACCCCTTTTTTTATTGCATAGGATATTGCGAAGCAATTTCCTATGCAATAAAAAAAGGCCACAACCTTTCCACCATAGGAAAACTTTTGTGACCTTTATAGTTTCTTTAATGGCTTAAATAATTCTTCATATTACGTAATGCACTTTTTTCAAGCCTTGATACCTGTGCTTGGGAGATGTCTATCTCCTTCGCTACCTCCATCTGGGTCTTGCCCTCAAAAAAGCGTAACCGAATAATATTGTGTTCTCTATCTGGAAGTTTCTCCATTGCTTCCTTTATAGATATTTCTTCAATCCAACTTTCTTCTTTATTCTTTTTATCACTAATTTGGTCCATAATATATAAAGTGTCCCCACCTTCTGAGTACACTGGTTCATATAGTGATACTGGATTTTGTATGGCATCTAGAGCATACACAATATCTTCGCTACTAATACCAATCTCATTGGAGATATCCACTACTGTTGGTTCCTTGTCATTCCGTTTCATTAACTCTTCTTTCGCATATATAGCCTTATATGCTGTATCTCTAAGAGATCTGCTTACTCGTATGGTATTATTATCTCTTAAATATCTTCTTATTTCTCCAATAATCATTGGAACTGCATACGTAGAAAATTTAACATTCTGAGTAATGTCAAAATTATCTATAGCTTTCATCAGCCCAATACACCCAATTTGAAACAAGTCATCCACATTCTCATTACTGTTAGAAAACCGTTGTATTATACTTAATACCAGGCGAAGATTTCCCTTTATATAAAGTTCCCTAGCCTCCTTATCCCCATTTAAGATACGTTGAAATAATTCTTCTTTTTCTGCATTTTTTAATAGTGGTAACTTTGAGGTATTAACGCCACAAATCTCAACCTTATATAGAGCCATATTGCGACCTCCCAACATACAATTCCTGTATAAGACTTTCTATACATAAATGATTTACCACTTAAAACAGATTTATACTGGTTCATTTTTTGTAATAATTACCATTTTCTGTTAAGCCCTATATTTGTTGGGAATCTATACAATACTTTCATATAAGTATTAATTACTACCTTGACGAAACAAAAAAAATATGAATTACTCTAAACGCATCATCTCCTTTTTTAAACGCTTAATAATCTTCTTCTCAAGCCTTGAAATATATGATTGTGAGATACCTAACATATCTGCCACTTCTTTTTGAGTCCTCTCATTGCCGTCCTCTGTGTTGATACCAAATCTAAGTTGAACAATAATTCTCTCCCGTTCAGAAAGCTTAGACATGGCACTACTTAGTAGCTTGCGATCAACCTCATCTTCTATGCCCTTATAGATAATATCTTCCTCAGTGCCTAGGATATCAGATAATAAT
>JAEZQN010000094.1 GCA_023441145.1 Bacillota bacterium | reverse complement strand
CTCTACTCTGAATTCTTCCCCATACCTGGACATGTCCGCCTACTGGAAACTTCTCTGCATATCTGGCATTACGTCCCCAACAGATACATGGGATGTAATCAGACTTCCCATAAGGTCTATTCACAGCTAATAAAATATCAGCAATCTCACGTCCTAATGGAGTCTTTCTATAAACTGGCTGCTTACAAATGTATCCATCTAAAAAGATGTAATTAGGCTTTGGACTCTCATATCCTGGTTCACAAACCGTAAGCTCTCTTACAAATACAGAAAGTACGAGACGATTCTTATTCTCGTCATGACGATTGTAAGACCTAAACTGTCCAGTCACCTCTAAGTACTGACCTTTGTAATCCTTCTTCACATCAATCAAACGCTCCGAAATCATCAAGGGAATAATGTCATAGGAATCACTAAGTCTATTGACACTAACATCCAGAAGGTAAAAACCCTCTCCAAAAACTTCGTGACTATAAGTAAAGTCACTTACTACCTCTCCTGCAATACTTACCTGGTTATTATCGAATACTTTATCTGTCATATTGTACTACTCCTCTCTTTCCTGTCCTGGGTATTTTAAAATGGTTCTCTTAATTATGTTTATTCAAAACATATTCCCTTTAGAAGTAAAATTTTACCATTTTTTAAAAAACTTTCAAGTACATTTTGTTAACTAAATTTACTATTGTAAATATTACGGAGTTACATGTCACTTCTAATAAGTTATTTTATTATTTACCATAGTATAAATAGTTAGGATTTTAAAAATATAGTAATCAAATCTAATATTTACCATTTTTCTATATTTATATAATTTTATACATTATATTTTCCGATTTTACAATATGTTTTTGCTATTTTTTTTGTGACACTTTACAACCTTTTACCCTCTATATCTCCTTTGATTCCCTTATTATTTTTATTTTGTAGCTTTATCTGTCGTTTTATAAGAAAAGCTTGTAAATTCGATGTAATATGATAAAATAATAAAGTTGTTGAATTTTTTTCCCTAGGAGCCTTTATAACATTGACTTGACATCAAAGGGAAATGTTCTAATTCAGAAAGAAGGATAAATATAATGATTAGAGAAGATATACGTAATGTTGCTATTATTGCCCACGTTGACCATGGAAAGACTACCTTAGTTGATGAATTACTGAAACAAAGTGGTGTCTTTCGTATTAATCAGAGTGTAGCTGAAAGAGTAATGGACTCCAACGACATTGAAAGAGAACGTGGAATTACCATATTATCCAAAAATACTGCTGTTACCTATGACAATGTTAAAATTAATATTATAGATACACCTGGACATGCTGACTTTGGTGGTGAAGTGGAACGTGTTCTTAAAATGGTAAATGGAGTTGTCCTTGTTGTAGATGCTTTTGAAGGACCTATGCCACAGACTAAGTTTGTTTTGAAAAAAGCTCTAGAATTAGCCCTTCCAGTTATTGTTTGTGTTAATAAAATTGACCGTCCGGAAGCTAGGCCACAAGCTGTCATAGATGAAGTTTTAGAGTTATTTATTGACCTTGATGCTAATGAAGAGCAATTAGACTGCCCATTTATCTTTGCTAGTGCCAAGGCTGGTATTGCTACTGATGATTTATCTAACGAAGCAGTGGATATGAAGCCACTATTTGAAACAATTATTAATTATATTCCAGCTCCAGAGGGAGATGAGAATGCAGAAGCACAGGTTTTAATCAGTACTATCGATTACAACGAATACGTAGGTCGTATCGGTGTAGGTAAAGTGGATAATGGAACCATCAAGGTAAATCAGGATGTGGTTATTGTTAATGAGCACGATCCAGATAAGTTTAGACGTGTAAAGATAAACAAATTGTATGAATTTGATGGATTAAAGAAGGTAGAAGTAGAGTCTGCAACCATCGGTGCAATTGTTGCTATATCTGGTATTGCGGATATTCACATTGGTGATACCCTTTGCTCTCCTGACAATCCAAAGCCAATCCCATTCCAAAAAATATCTGAACCTACTATAGCAATGCATTTTATGGTTAACGATAGTCCACTAGCTGGTAAAGAAGGCAAATTTGTTACTTCCCGTCACCTTAGAGATCGTTTATTCCGTGAGTTAAATACTGATGTATCCTTACGTGTAGAGGAAACAGAGAGTCCTGATCGATATAAGGTTTCTGGTCGAGGCGAATTACACCTTTCCGTACTAATTGAAAATATGCGCCGTGAAGGCTATGAATTCGCAGTAAGTAAAGCAGAAGTATTATATCATAAAGATGAAAAAGGTCACCTATTAGAGCCTATGGAACGTGCTATTATCGATGTACCAGAAGAATTTACTGGTAGTGTTATTGAAAAGCTAAGTTCTCGTAAGGGAGAGCTTCAAAGCATGCTTCCTATGAATGATGCATACACTCGATTAGAGTTCCTTATTCCATCTAGAGGATTAATTGGATACCGTGGTGAATTCCTGACAGATACCAAAGGAAATGGTATCATGAATACAAGTTTTGAAGACTATGGCCCATACAAAGGAGAAATCTCCTATCGTAAACAAGGTAGTTTAATTGCTTTCGAGTCTGGTGATGCCATTACCTATGGTTTATTCAATGCTCAGGAGCGTGGTACCCTATTTATTAAAGCTGGTGAAAAAGTATATGCTGGTATGATTGTTGGTCAGAATGCGAAAACAGATGACATCGAAGTAAATGTATGTAAGAGAAAACAGTTGACTAATACTCGTGCTTCTGGTAGTGATGAAGCCCTAAGGCTTACTCCACCTACAATCTTAAGCTTGGAACAAGCACTTGATTATATAGAAACTGATGAACTTCTAGAAATCACACCTGAAAGTTTAAGACTTAGAAAGAAAATTCTAGATCCAACCATGCGTATGCGAGCAAAACGTAACATGAAATAATATAAAGATAAGGCGTCCAAGACACTTGGACGCCTTATCTTTATATATTCCACTCTACCTCTTGTAATCTTATGTACGCTCTATGCATGTATAATTGTATATGTTTGCATGAAGTAATCTTCTCACTTTGAAGAACACCAGAAAAAAACTCTTTCAATGTTTCTTTAGAAATTATCCTACGATTATCCCAATCTCTTGATAACTTCATTAAAACTAGCTCATAATGAAGCATTCTAGACAACATTGTTGGCCCATACCAAGATAGTGCCAATACCACATCTTCTATAAAATGCATTTCCTTTTCACTTAAAGAATCCTTCTTAAGTTCCATAAAAGAAAAGCTTCGAATACTAAATTCCTTATAAACAGCCTCATATGGAAGATCCTGTTCATTAATGATAAAATCGTCTTCAAACATAGGTTGTTTCTCAAAAGCCAAATAAAACGCCTGCACATAGTAAAGGTACATTTGCAGTTCATACATGCTGATATGGCCTTCCAATTTATTTACAATATATTGAGCTACTACTCTAATCTTGGACTCTAACAGTATGCTCTTCACTGCTTCATTGCACTTTCTATAAGCCACTGGCGTTAACCTATCCTGATTCTGTTGTAGTATTTCATAAAAATAACCTGGGTTACTTAATATGTATAACAGCTTATCAGAGTATTCCCTAGTAGGAATATCTCCATCCAAATATCTTATTAAGGTAGTCTCTCCCCATCCTAACAGTTTAGCTAATGGTTTTTTTCCAATTCGATAGTTGATTAGTATCTGATTCATCTCTTCAATAGTAATCAAATCAGTTTTTATACCTTTGTTCATCAAATTACCTCCATCCAAGCTATAGTTTATTATGATATGACAGATAATGCCTTATATATATATCATAGACCATTAGACCTATTCCGGTCAAGAACAAAGAATTTTCTTTCTGTCTTTTAGCAAGGAATTTATATGTAAAAAAATAAAAGGTATCTATAGAATTTAGATACCTTTTAGCAACTATTTTATTTTCTTTGCATAGATGGCAGCCACTGTATCAATGTCACCTTGAGCAATCACCTTACCATGTTCCAATATAATCGCCTTATTGCAAAGACGTTTCACCTGATCCAAGGAATGGCTTACAAATAAAACCGTAACACCCTTGTCAAACATCGACATAATTTTACCTTCTGACTTCTTTTTAAACTTTGCATCACCAACTGATAATACTTCGTCTAAGATTAAAATCTCTGGATCCATGATAGTAGCAATAGAAAATCCTAAACGAGATTTCATACCAGAGGAATAATTCTTAACTGGAACATCTATAAACTCTTTTAACTCAGAGAAATCAATGATTTCTTGAAATTTTTCTTTTATAACACTACGAGGATAACCTAACTGGGCTCCATAAAGGTAGATATTCTCTGCCCCGGTATACTGTGCATCAAAACCAGCACCAAGCTCAAGTAAAGGAACAATTCTTCCTTTTGTAGTAATAGTACCCTTGGTTGGCTTTAATACTCCTGCTATAGTTTTTAGCAAGGTACTTTTACCTGCGCCATTAAGACCTAATATACCAAGTCGGTCTCCCTTTTCCAGTTCAAAGGACACATCACTTAACGCCCAAAACTCTTGAAAGTAAAGCTCTTTCTTAAATTTCTTTATGAAATACTCTTTCATATTATCAACTTTTTCTTTGGCCAAGTTAAAGCGCATACTGACGTTGTCAACTTTTAATACAATCTTGTTTCCCATGGTTTCCTCCGACTATATATGCAAAATAAAATTATCTTGTTTCTTCTTAAATACGTACAAACCTACTGCTAGAATGACTACACTAAAGATTAGGGCATTTCCTGCAAGCTCCCAGTCGATCATCTTTCCATCTATAACCGCCGTACGGAAATTTGCAATAATAGTATACAAAGGATTGAATTTTAATAGCTCTCCTGTGTCACCTAACTTTGACACTGGATAGAAAATAGCAGAGCAATACATTATTAACATGGTCATTACTTCCCAAAGATATTCCATATCTCTAAAATAAACAGCTACAGTAGCCAACAGCATACCTGTTCCTATACATAAAATAAATAATGTAATGATTGGAATAATCACTTGGAAACTATACACACTAAATCCAACTTTTTGAATCACACAGAAGATAACAAGTACAATTAATGAAATCATAAATATAACAAAATTGGACAATACAGATGCCATTGGATAAATGTATTTTGGTACATAAACTTTCTTAATCATTCCTTGATTTGCACGAATCGAACGCATCGCTGTCTTAGTTGCTGTAGAAAAACAAGAATACAGCAATCGACCAATCAGAATGTAGATAATAAAATGATCTTGACCTTTACTACTAAATATAGTCCCAAATACAAAATTAAGTACTAATGTTGTTAATATTGGCTCCATTAATGTCCATAAAATACCAAGATACGATCTTCTGTACTTTAATTTGATATCCTTCTTCACCAGCTCATAGAGAAGGTATCTATATTTTTTGAAATTATTTATATAATCCATTGTTACCCTTTCTCGACTGCTATTCCTTATCAAACAGAATTTCTTCAAAAATAGCATCGTACAAATTAATACATTTTATACAATAGGTTTCCCTATTTTCCCATCCAATAGACTCACAGAATGGATTATAACATTTAATATACCTCAAGTCAAACGTGAAGTCTAGGAACACAAAGTTAGGGACTGCTACAAGTTATATCTTTGCAACAGTCCCCAATTATTATTTGTTACTAATCAAACGATTTATAGCGCTAAAAATTGCACGTATGGATGCTCTCGTAATGTTAGAGCTTACACCCACACCATAAGTGGTCTTCTTATTACTAAGATCCAACATATGAATATATGCAGCTGCCTGCGCATTAGAACCTTCTCGAAGGGCATGCTCGTTGTAATCTAATACTTTAATTTCAAGTCCAAGCTCTTCTTGTAATCCTCGCTGTACAGCATCAATAGGTCCATTACCATAAGCTTCAAAGATATTCTCTACACCTTGGCTAGTATATGCTACACGTACATGGGTATCGAATTCGGTATCTAGGTCAGACATATCTTCCACCTTACATCTTCTAAAATGTAAAGGCTCTTTCGCCTCAAGATATTCACTATTAAAGCGTTCCATAATTTGTTCAGGAGCAACCTCTCCCTGTTTTTCAGAAATCAACTGTATAACGTCTGCAAACTCCTTATGCATTCCTTTTGGAAGCTTGTAACCGAAATAGGTATCCATAATAAAGGCAACTCCACCTTTACCAGACTGGCTGTTAATACGTACGATTGGCTCATAAACACGACCAACATCTGCCGGATCGATAGGAAGGTAAGGTACCTCCCAATGTTTTTGATTACGTTCCTTCATTGCCTGAACACCCTTGTTAATAGCATCCTGATGAGAACCAGAAAACGCTGTAAATACAAGCTTTCCTGCATATGGATGCCTGATATGAACAGGTATCTTATTACATCTTTCATATACTTCTATAATTTCATTTACATTTTCTATATTAAGTTCTGGATTTATTCCTTGGGAAAACATATTATAGGCAATATTTAACATATCTACATTGCCTGTACGCTCGCCATTGCCAAACAAAGTACCTTCAACACGATCACAACCAGCTAACATAGCAAGCTCTGCAGCTGCTACAGCAGTACCTCTATCATTGTGAGGGTGAATACTTACGATAACACGATCGCGATTTGTAAAATGCTTATTCATCCACTCTATCTGATCAGCATACACATTAGGGGTATTCATCTCAACAGTGGCTGGAAGGTTAATGATAACTGGATTCTCTTTTGTAGCACCCCAGGTATCTAACACAGCCTCACAAACCTCTAAGGCATACTCTACTTCTGTTCCTGTAAAGCTTTCTGGAGAGTATTCTAAAATAATCTTTCCAGGAAAACTCTCTGCATATTGCTTCACTAACTTCGTACCTTCAATAGCAATATTCTTAATCTCTTCCTTCTCCATATGAAATACTACATCTCTCTGAAGAGTAGAGGTAGAATTATAAATATGTACGATAGCTTGTTTACACCCTTTGATTGCCTCAAAGGTTCTAGTAATCAAGTGTTCTCGGCACTGTACTAGTACCTGAACTTTTACATCCTCTGGAATTAAGTCTCTGTCAATTAACTGTCTCAAAAAATCATACTCAATCTGGGATGCAGATGGAAAGCCAACCTCTATTTCTTTAAATCCAAGCTTCACCAACAACTGAAAGAATTCTATCTTCTCTTCTACAACCATTGGTTCAATTAATGCTTGATTTCCATCTCGTAAATCAACGCTACACCAAATTGGTGCTTTTTGAATCTCTTTACTCGGCCATTCTCTTCCTGGCATAGGTAACACTGGTACCCGCTTATATCTGCTATAATCCAACATATTATCTCCTCCTAAAATAGAACTTATATTCAGCAATTTTTCATAATAACATCTGTCTCTCTAATTTTAGCCATGGAGTCGATAAATCACGCTATATTTTTTGACAATAAACAACTTCTTCTTGTCTACTCTAGCCCCATCCTTATCATCCTCTTCTTTTTTACGACATAAGGGGCCACTGCAGACTCCTTTGTCCTATACTTTTACTTTCAACTTTGACAGAATATCTCTTATTTTCTATAGTCTACGTTGAATGAGTTAAATTATACCATCTTTATTTTTTAAATTCAACAAGTAATTATTCTAGGCGAATTGGTATCGAAAATTTATAATGATGATTTCCCATTCCTTGATTCTCATAGAATTTATGACTTGTTACCCTCCTTTGATTACAACACACTTCTAGTTGAGTACATTGATACTCCTTACTTACCTCTACTGCTGTTTGAAACAGCTTTGTTCCAATGCCAAAATTACGTGCATCCTTAGCAACAAATAATTCATGTATTTCGGCCACATTAGAGTTATGATGCAGTAATTGCTGGATATGTATGCTTATAAAACCTACCACATTATTTCCATCTTCATACACGTAATATAGCACCTGTGGATTATGTAAATTAGCATGATATATCCCAGAAAAAGTGGTTTTATCGAGCTGATTCTCCTCTAATTCTACTATAAAATCATATATTATGGATTCATCCATTGGTGTAGCCCTTCTTATCATAGTTAGCTCTCCTATTATGTAATAAGAGCTACCCTAGGTAGCTCTTATCTATATTATCTTATAAACTATAACTCTTCTGGTTGGCCAAGGCCTGTGGCAAATTCCTCTTTAATTGCTTCTAAAGCCTGTATCTCATCCGGGCCATTACACTGTATTTCAACTTCATCTCCATATTTAAGGCAAGAACTCAACACACCCAATACACTCTTTGCATTAACCTGTTTATTACCAACACACAAGGTGATCTTACACTCATATTGAAGTGCCAAGTTACACAGATATCCTGCTGGTTTAAGGTGCAGTCCATTCTGATTACACACCTTTACTTTTGAAGAAACCATAGAACTCCTCCTATGAACCAACGCTTGTTATTTGTGCTAGTGTATTACAATTAATCTACTATCTCTGGACTACTATTAGGTGTAGGAGTGGTGGTTGGTGTTCCACCTGTCTCCTGCCCATCATTCTCTCCACCTTCTGGTGTAGTATCCCCAGGTGTACTAGGCTCAGGACTAGCATTCGGATTAGTCAATGCAACTTCTACCTGACTCAAGCCCTGAAACTCTACAATAAATCCTTCTGTAAAACTAATAGGAATCATATAGGTACCATAAGTACGATTAGTAAGATCAATGGTAGGCTTTAATAAATCAAGGGTAATTGAATCGATTACATCTGCAGCAGCCAACACCTTTACTTTGTATGTTACACTTGGATCCACAAAATTATACGTAGTTATTTCTACTGGAAGCTTCACTGATATATCACTAGTATTAATGGTTAATTCCTTAGAGACCAGCTGTGCAATGGTAATTGAAACTGGAATCTGTCTGTCCTCACTAGTATAAATCACTCCCTCTGGAAGAAGATCATCCGTTAACTCCAGTGCATCATCTTCTGATGCTGTCTTATTACTTATATCAATGGAAAAATCAATGCTATTTATCTTCTCTAGATTCTTAGGGTATCCAGCAACAGTAATGGTATTTGGCTCATACACTGTATCCACTAAATAATAGCCGTAAGCTGGCTCTCCAGTTACTGAAACCTTAATTGGTATAGTCTTTGTATTATATACTGGTACTGAAACCTCTATGGTGTCAGAGCTAAACTCTAAATTCATTTCTTTGGTGTTCATCAAGTCTTGGTTGTTATCATAAGCCTTTGGAGAAGCAGTGATTACAAAATCCTTGGTCTTCTTGCTTACATTAACATCTACCACAATACTTCCAATCTTGTTAATTACACTTTCTCCACCAGTTACGGTAATGGTTCCCGGTCTTGCTTTCATCTGACTAGTAGAAACATAGTAGCCATCAGGAACTTCCCCTACTATCTGGTACTTAATAGGGAGACGCTTCTCTGTAATATTCTCTAGCTCCACCACCATATTTTTTACATCGCCTAGCTCCATAGTATATTTGGTAGTCGTGTATTTATTACATTCTACATCAATGGTTACACTTCCCGTTTGGGATAGATACTTCAGATCTGCGGTTGCAATGATATTCTCTGTCCTTAAGGTGTCCACAAAGCTTTTACTACCCTTGACTGTGACCTCTACCTTACTGCCCTCCACAACCGTATAAACCTTATTAATAGCCGTTACTACATCTTCATTTAATATCTCTACATCCACAGTAAAAGTACGGCTGATTGTCGGGTCATCAATGTTAACAATAACAATCCAAATTATGAAGGCAAGAGCAACCGATAAAATTTTAATTCCAATGTTATTGGTTAACTTCCTTTTCATCTTTCTGTTTACCTTTCCATATCCTGAATTTCTTATTGGTTACCGTTTTCTTTGTCTTACGAGTTTCAAGCTTGGCTCGGAGAGTATCCGCATCAAGTCCACGCTGTATTCCTCCACCGACTGCTACAGATACCTTACCTGTCTCTTCTGAAACAATAATGGTAAAGCTATCGGTTACTTCACTAATACCAACTCCTGCTCTATGTCTCGTACCTAATTCCTTACTAAGTCGCATATTATCGCTTAATGGTAAATAGCACGTGGCCGCTACTATTCTGTCACCAGATAAAATGACTGCACCATCATGAAGTGGTGTGTTATGCTCAAATATGTTGATTAACAGTTGACTACTAACAATAGAATCCATTACAATTCCTGTTCTTACATATTCATTTAGCGGAATCTCTTGTTCTATTACAATAAGAGCACCTGTCTTAGTCTTGGCCAGTTCAAAGGTTGCCTTAACAAGCTCAATAATTGTCTTCTCAGTGAAACGCTCATTCTTATCTCTCTGGTCATCAAAGGATAGAATCGACGTAAATAGATTCTTACGGCCCAACTGCTCAAGAGCTCGTCTAAGCTCTGGTTGAAACACTATAATAACAGCTATAATACCAACACTAATGGTTTTAGATAAAATCCAAAGAATTACACTTAAGTTAAGAATATTGGCTACAAGGCTAAAAAGCAGAATGACTAAGATACCCTTTAATAGAATCCAGGCTCTTGTATCCTTTAACCATATTGTAATATGATAAATCATGAATGCAATAATAAGTATTTCAAGCCAATCCATAATATATATATTTGGAATGGACAACACGGATTTTGCTTTTTCAATAAAAGTCATGATTGTACTCATAAGTTCCTCCTAGCCACTGTTCCACTAAAAATCGTTCTCTCTCTTAACTATCTTCAGAGTTATCCTTAAACTCAATATCATCTAAATTACTAAAATCAAATTGTATATCTTGTGCATATAACTGACGATTAAGATTAGAACTTACCTCGTCAAAATCTTCTTTAATGTTTTTCTTCCCAACTTTATTAATTGTTTTTACACTAACTTCAGGTGTTGTAACTTTCACCTTTGGTATCGCTTTTACATAGTAATAATACTGGTCATCCTCAAATTGTACATTCTCCACTCTGGAGTAATCTAATGTCAGCTTAAAGAATTGAATGATATATACAATACAGCCTGACAGAATTGTTCCCCAAATCATCTTAAAGATTAGGTTCCTAGAATCTAGTACTAAATCACCCACTACATACACTAAAATTGTAACAACAGCTCCTGATAAAATAGCAGCTTCAAATGCATGATTAATCTGAAGATTGCGAATTAAATAGGTAACAAGAAGTACTGCTGCAAATGTAAATAAAGTTAATATAAGCAGTTTATTCTGCACAATTCCATCCATTATATTTTTATAGAGCAGAAGAATATCATCTGCATTGGTAGTAGTATTACCTAAAGCTGCCACAGCATTTATATCTTGGAAAAAATAATAAATAATTACACCACAGCTTATAGGTACAATTGCCAGTGGTGTAGCAATAACACCTAATAAAATTGGCACAACATACTGTAAATTCAGCAAATACAAAACAGGTACAAGAAGTATTACATACCCTAATTTTGGAGTAAAACGAACAAATAGTACGTATAAAATCAACATAATAACTGCTGCTAATACGCACAAGAAAATGGATATTGCATAAATATGTCCTAGCGCAAAAACTGCTGCTACCAAAACTACAATGTAACCTGGAGTAAATGCACACAATAAACTCACGGCTATTACAACGATTAATTTATTTAATTGAGGCTGATACCCCAACTTCCCATTAATAAGTAATAAAACTACGAGTGCCACAATGAACTTTACTGCTGGCTCTATAAATGCTTGGTATTTTTGATAAATCTCTCGTAGTCTCTCTTTAATCACTAAAAATTGTGTCATGGTTCTCTAGTCCCCCTCTGATTTTCTTCTTCATAAATTCTCCGAAGATACTTAAGGCCTTTATTGTAGCCCGCAAGCTTCTTTCTTGAGGACTCAAACTTGATGGTGTATCCAATTATTGTACATAAGATAAATATCGTAATAAGCATAGCATAAATACCTAGAATATATAGTCCAATGGCCTTATAATCCAGCTTCACTGCCTCTTGAATTAGATACTCGGACTGATATAGTCCAACTAAAAGAATAATCAGAAAATAGCCAATAGTAGTAAAGACTATAGTATTTAAAATCTGTAATCTAATATAGTCCCTCTTATAATACTGACTTAACTTAATATCTTCTTTTCCACTTTTATTCTCATAAATAGCTAGCTTCGTCATTATACGAATCTTGTCATTATTTAACATTCTTTCACCTCCAAGAATATCAAATCTATTATAACATAAAGGTTTTTTAATTTATAGCACTTTTTTATTTATAGATTATTGACAACATTCCTCTTTCATATTACTAAAACAGAGAAGAGACAAAAAGGTCACACCACTCTGGTAAACCTTTTCGTCTCTTCTCATCTTATAGAGATGTGTTTCCTTTCCTAGGACCCACTATTTTAATTTTGTATTTAGGATTTTATATAGCACCTCGTACAATTCCTTGGCTTCTTGCTTCTCTAGGTTAATACAAGCACCCATGTACTCTGGTATCTTTACTGCCTTATCTTTTAAAGCTTCCCCCTTACTGGTTAGCCTTACCATCAAAACCCGTTCGTCCTCTGCACCTCGAGACCTTTCTACGTATCCCTTCTGTTCTAATTTCTTAAGAACCGGTGTCAAAGTCCCAGAGTCAAGGTAAAGCCTCTGGCCTAACTCTTTTACATTTGCCTGCTTTTGCTCCCATAGTACCATCATTGTAATGTACTGGGTATAGGTAATGTCTAGTTCATCTAAACAAGGCTTATATCTTTTTACAATTTCTTTGGAAACAGCATAAAGTGGAAAGCAAAGCTGATTCTCCAACCTTAGGGGATCATACTTATCCATACTTTTCTCCTCATCTATTACTTAATATAGCTCTTTATAACAATGCCTTTATGCTTTCCTCTACCTTATCTAAATCAGTGGTAGGTTCAAACCTTTCTGTTACATTGCCACTTCTATCAACCAAGAATTTAGTGAAATTCCATTTGATATCAGGAGATTTCTTATAATCAGGATCCTCCTCTGATAACATTTTATCCAGTACCGGAGTTAATTTATGCCCTGCATCAAATCCTGCAAATCCCTTCTGCTCCTTTAGATATTGATACAATGGATGTGCCTCTCCACCATTTACCATAATCTTAGAGAACTGTGGGAAGGTAACGCCGTAATTAAGAGAGCAGAAACTTGCAATCTCTTCCTCACTTCCAGGCGCCTGGTTTTTAAATTGGTTACAAGGAAAATCAAGAACCACAAGACCCTGTTCACTGTACTTTTTATAAAGCTTTTCTAACCCTTCATATTGAGGGGTAAATCCACAAGCCGTTGCTGTGTTTACAATAAGAAGAACCTTTCCCTCGTATTGCTTTAATGATACCATGTTTCCTTTCATATCCTTTGCTTCAAAATCATAAACATTTTTCATAAAAATCCACCTTTCTAAACAATTGTTAATGTTTCTATGTACTCAATTTTTACTATCTGCTGTTCATTTATGCAGATTTTTTTAACTTATACTAAGTTTAAGTTCTCTTTATATATTACTTACAATTTAATTGTACGCAATTTAATTTACAATGTCAACACATTTTTCACCCCATTTTTGTATTAGGCACTAAATACAATGCTAATCAATGAATAATAGATGCATTCACCTGCAGTTACACCTTAGATGTTGCAAGAACTGAACCTACATAGCGCCATTAATATCACTCATTTTGTGCAGCTACGATTATTATGATTGAAATACTAATACCAACTACCAACGCAATAAAGGGCACGCAAATAACCGCATGCCCTTTCCTGTTTTCTATTATTCTGTTTTCTTCTTTAATAACTCATGCATAAATACCATGAGAATTAAAATGATGAGCAGATATACCGGTAATAAGGTGACAGTAATATGATTGGCAATCAATCCGAAGATTGGTGGCATCAATAAAGTACCTACATATGCACTTGCCATCTGAACACCAATAATGGCCTGGGATTTATCCGCACCAAAATAGGCTGGTGTCGAATGAATAATACATGGGTAAATAGGAGCACAACCAAGCCCAATTAAAATCAAACCTATAAGGGATAAGATCTCACCCGCTGGAAGAAACAATATGATTATACCAATTGCAATAATGCTTTGTCCTAGCCGAATCATCTGAACATCCTTTAGTTTCATAGTGATAAATCCACTAAGTGCACGCCCTGTGGTAATTCCAATAAAAAACATACTGGCAAAGCTTGCGGCCGTCTCAGCATCCACTCCCTTAGCTATGGTCAGATAGCTACTTGCCCATAACCCGGCTGTCTGTTCTACTGCACTATAGCAAAAAAAGCAAAGCATTACTTCTTTGGCACCACGAATTCGAATGATTTCCTTTAAAGAAAGAGGTTTTGAATCTTCAGCATTAGATTCCACTTCCTTTGATGTTCGACCCTTCCACATAGGAAGACTACATATTAGAATTGCTGTAAGTGCAATTTGAACCAATGCAACATATTGATAGCCTGCATTCCATCCTTTACCACTAGTAAGAGTGTATCCTATAATATAAGGCCCTAAAGTAGCGCCCACACCCCACATACAATGTAACCAACTCATATGACGACTCTCATAATGAAGGGCGACATAATTATTTAATGATGCATCTACGCTACCTGCCCCTAGTCCATATGGTATTGCCCAAAGATATAACACAAAAAAGGATTGAGATGTAGAAAAGCCCCAGATTGCAATTGCAGTTGTAGCAACACTAATCGCTGTCACTTTCCCTGTTCCAAGTCTTCTTGTAAGACGATCACTTAATAAACTAGAAACAATCGTACCAAAGGCAATAATCATAGAGATAATACCTGCATAGGATATAGGAACGCCAAACTCCGGATACATGGTTGGCCATGAAGCACCTAATAAACCGTCTGGTAAGCCTAGACTAATAAATGCCAGATATATAATGATCAAAAGCAAGTGAACCATATTGCATTCCTCCTCTTATGTTTATATAATAATATCATCACTTAACATTTAATTATATAATAGATATCTCATTTATATATAACAAATTCATCATTTAGGAGGTTTTATGGCTCTATCAAGATGCTCTTTTGAAACAACTTCTACAGGAGAGGAACTAACAAGACACGGAACTCCCCCATTTCCTATTGCAATCTACCATGAAAACTTAACAGAATACCCGATTCCATGGCACTGGCATGACGATTTAGAATTTATTTTTGTAGAAGCCGGCTCTGCAATTGTTTCGATTAATAATAAAGAGTATATGATTCATGAAAACCAAGGTATCTTTATCAATACTAGTATCCTACATGAAGTTCATCAATCAGCTAATTTAAACTTACATATAAAGTCCATAGTGTTTCATCCTAGGCTAATTGGCGGAAGTATGGATAGTGTTTACTGGAATATCTACCTAGAACCAATTCTAAAGAATGAACTATTGCCTCATACTATATTTGTTTCTACTAATAATTGGCATTCTAAAGTTCTTAGTCTGTTAATGTCTGTATGGAATCACGTCTATTACAGGGAAAATGGATATGAAATTTATGTAAGAAATGAATTGTCAGAAATTATGTTTCTCATTCATTCCAATCATTCTTTATCTCAAGCAATGCCTAGTACACATAGTCTAAGAAGCGCAGAACGGATTAAAGTTATGCTTCAATACATTCATGAACATTATGCTGAGGAAGTGACCATTTCGGAACTCGCCAATGAGGCTTTTATCAGTCACAGTGAGGTTCTCCGTTGTTTTCATAGTATGATTAAAACTACTCCTACCCAGTATATAAAACA
>JAEZQN010000200.1 GCA_023441145.1 Bacillota bacterium | reverse complement strand
TATTGATAAGAGAGTGCTTCTTTACTGTAACGACTTCCTTCACAAGCTTCACACTCCATACTTACCAGAGTTGCCCATAAATCACAACTCACTTCACTATAATACGCAAAATAATCACTTGCTTTTTTAACACGTTTAATAATAACTTTTCTTTCCGGTTTGTGAATGAGCTGCACAAAATAACTAAGCCCCTTTTCCATATTGAATGTCTCCTTTCCTAGTTCTCTGAATTTAACTCTGTATGTACTATCCTATTTGGATAATAACCTTTTCAAATATCTTGCTGTAATGGTATCGCTATGATCCACCATTTCTTTTGGTGTTCCAGCAAAAACAATCTCCCCACCGGATGTTCCACCATCAGGGCCTACATCTATAATATAGTCCGCCTGCTTCATTACATCCAGATTGTGCTCAATCACTATAACAGTATTTCCCTTTATTACGAGGCTGTCCAGCAATTCCATTACAGTCTCCACATCAGATGCGTGAAGTCCAGTGGTTGGCTCATCAAGAACATAGATGTTTCCTTTGCTATCTAGATACTTAGCTAATTTAACTCTCTGTCTTTCTCCACCAGAAAGAGTAGATAAAGGTTGACCGAGAGAAAGATAAGGCAGTCCCACTTCCACCATAGCTTCTAAAACCTTGCTAATTTTTTTGTTTTCTTTGAAAAACTCACGGGCATCCAAAGCGGACATCTCTAAGATTTCTACAATGCTCTTTCCGTTGTATTGATAAGAGAGTGCTTCTTTACTGTAACGACTTCCTTCACAAGCTTCACACACCGTAGTTACCGGGTCCATAAATACTAATTCTGTTACAACAACCCCTCTACCACCACAGATTGGACAACCACCATTGCTATTAAACGAAAAGAGGCCTGGTTTTACACCATTTTTTTCTGCAATTACCTTACGTATCTCATCAAAGAATCCCAAGAAGGTAGCTGGTGTAGATCTTCCTGTGGCTGTCACTGGAGACTGATCAACTAAGATTACCTGATCTTCATACTGTTTCGCAAATACATCACGAATAAGCGAACTTTTTCCCGAACCTGCTACCCCTGTAATTACCGTCAACACATTCAACGGTATATCCACGGATACATTTTTTAAATTATGGATGTTGGCATGCCTTATTGGAAGAAACTCTTTTGGTTTACGAGGATTTAAGTTCATCGGCACAATGTGTTTCATTGCTTCTCCTGTACGAGTACCTGATAGGAGTAATGCTTCGTAGCTACCTTGGAAAAGAATCTGCCCACCGTTCTTGCCAGCAAAAGGCCCTACATCTATGACTTCATCAGCAATAGAAATGACGTCTTTATCATGTTCTACTACCAAAACAGTATTTCCTTTATCCCGTAAATTCTGCAAAAGTTTTGTCATGCGATGAACATCTCTAGGGTGCATACCAGTACTTGGTTCATCAAAAATATAATTCATGCCAGTGAGAGAACTACCCATATAACGTACCAATTTTAATCGCTGTGCCTCTCCTCCTGAAAGAGTAGCGGATTCTCGATTCATAGACAAATAATGCAAACCAATATCGATCATGCGAGTGAGGGAGGCAACTAACAACTCTATAATAGTCTTGGCTTTGGCATCCTCAATGGATTGTAAAACTTTTAGCATCTCTGTAAATTCCATTGCACACATTTCATCTATGCTGTATCCTGCTACTTTACAGGCTAGAGCACTTGGATTTAAGCGTCTTCCTCCACAATCCGGACAGGTCTTTTCCTGCATAAAATGATTCAATTTTTTTAAGGTACTGTCGTTTTGTTCCTCTGGACCTTTCATTAGGCAAAGTCTCTGAAACTGTGTCTTAATGCCTTCCACCTTTTTATGCTCTCTAGCTCCTCCCAGAACACGACTTCCATACAACAGCAAACAACGCTCCTCTGGCGTATAATCTTTGTACTTCTTATCTAAATCAAAGAGGCCTGAGCTCGTATACTGTTTCCAGTAATAGTTCCCTACTCCAAATGCAGGAAGATTCAGCATACTTTCATTCCATGATTTCTCTGGGTCAATCGCTCTCTCAATGTCCAGATCCATAATCTTACCAATACCAGCGCAGGTTTTACACATACCATTTGGGTTATTAAATGAGAAATATGATGCTGTTCCCACGTATGGTTCACCAATTCGAGAATAAAGTAAACGTAATGCAGCATACATGTCGCTGATGGTACCCACTGTAGACCTTGCGTTACCACCCAAACGTGTTTGATCCACTATGACAGAAGCAGATAGGTTATCAATGTATTCCACCTTTGGTTTTTCATATTTCGGAAGACGCCCACGCATAAATGCTGTATAGGTTTCATTCATCTGCCGCTGACTTTCAGCAGCGATTGTGTCAAAGACGATGCTCGATTTTCCGGAACCAGACACACCGGTGAAAACTACAATTTTACCCTTTGGAATGTCTAAAGAGACATTTTTTAGGTTGTTTTGCCTAAGTCCACGAATAATAATATTATTTCTTTCCATTCTAAGATTTCTCACTTTCCTTATTCTTTTCTATCTACTTGTAAGAATACACCTGCTAAGAGACTTTTTCTCGACTTTTTTTGCCCAATATGGAATGTCACTCAGATGCGAATTTAATGTAGAATGCAATAAAATACCTCCCTAAAACAATAAATTTTAGGGAGCATACTAATAGTTTCTCAGTACAACCTCTTTACTAGGCGTTTATAAAATCTGGATCTATTTCATTAACTGAGTATAGATATATGCCACGCCATCTGCCTTGCTCATTTCTATAAGAGTATCTTTCGTAGCTACCACTACAAACCCATATATGTTTAATCCATTCTCTTTCACATTGTTAGCAACCTGTAAATAAGTATCCGGGGAAACTCCACTTTCAACCATTTCATTGAACTTTGTTTGCTTTGCCATATACTGAAACATACTAATCACATGAGTGGTCATAATATCCTCTGATACCACCCAGTCTTGATC
>JAEZQN010000001.1 GCA_023441145.1 Bacillota bacterium | reverse complement strand
CTAAATGGGCCACCACTGCTTGCTTATTTACCAGACGAATAGAGATTTCTCCAGGCCTAATGTCGGTAACCAGTCCTCGAATGATTTGATGTTGCTCTAAGGATATGTTCTCATCGCTCATTACTGCTTTATGTAAGGTAGGTCTTGGGGGTGTTCCGGTATTGGAGCTTATAAGTTGATTCCCAGGCTTTTGCACAAATTCCATTGGTCGTACTCCTTTCCAAATAATCTTATACTTAATTTATCGACAGATAACGATATCCAAATAAGGATATGTATTAGTCATTGCCTAATTAAATTAATTTTGATATGATTTTACTATCATAATATTAATTTTGTAAATTAAACAGTAAAAAAATGTTGATTTTCTTAACTGAGTACTCTATAATACCACTTAAGAACGACGGTGTTCTAGAGGGTGACCTCTAGAATACTTTTTTTTTTCCTAAAAAATGATTAAAAAGAAAAGAGGCGGTAACATGCAAAAAAATTCGGTAAAGAAACAAAGTCTATTTACAGAAGAGAGTAAACGGACACAAGTTGGGTTGTACGATCCCCGTTTTGAACATGATAACTGTGGTATTGGTGCCGTAGTAAATATAAAAGGCAAGAAAACACATGAGACCGTAATGGGGGCATTAAAGATTGTCGAGAATCTGGAGCATAGAGCAGGTAAGGATGCCGAAGGCAAGACAGGAGATGGTGTAGGTATCCTATTACAGATCTCTCATAAGTTTTTTAAGAAGGCTACCTTAGCTAACAATATCCAACTAGGTGAGGAAAGAGAATATGGTATTGGTATGTTTTTCTTTCCGCAGGATGAGTTATGCAGGAATCAAGCTAAGAAGATGTTCGAAATTATTGTGGAAAAGGAAGGTCTTGAGATTCTTGGCTGGAGAAAAGTACCTACCTATCCAGAAATTCTTGGTCAGAAAGCTTTAGAGTGTATGCCTTGCATTATGCAATGCTTCATTAAGAAACCAAAGAACGTGAAAAAAGGATTGGACTTTGATCGCAAACTTTATATTGCTAGAAGAATCTTTGAACAAAGTAACGATGATACTTATGTGGCGAGCTTATCCTCCCGTACTATTGTATATAAAGGTATGTTTTTGGTAGAACAGCTTCGTTCATTCTTCCAGGATTTACAGAGTCCTGAATATGAGTCAGCCATTGCCATCGTACACTCAAGATTTAGTACCAATACAAATCCAAGCTGGCAGAGAGCCCATCCAAATCGTTTTATTGTACACAACGGAGAAATCAATACGATTCGTGGCAACGCAGATAAGATGCTTGCTAGAGAAGAGACTATGGAGTCTGAACAGCTTAAGGGAGAGCTTCATAAGGTACTTCCTGTTGTAAATACAGAAGGGTCTGACTCCGCTATGCTAGACAACACAGTAGAGTTTTTAGTGATGAGTGGTATGGAGTTACCTCTTGCTATGATGATTACGATCCCAGAGCCATGGGCAAATAATAAGAGCATTAGTAAGTCTAAACGAGATTTCTATCAGTATTATGCTACTATGATGGAGCCATGGGATGGGCCTGCTTCTATTTTGTTTAGTGATGGCGATATTATGGGTGCAGTCCTTGATCGCAATGGGCTTCGTCCTTCTCGTTATTACATCACAAAGGATGACCAGTTGATTCTATCTTCGGAGGTTGGTGTATTAGACATACCAGATGACCAGGTTATTAAGAAAGATCGTCTAAGACCAGGTAAGATGTTACTTGTTGATACGGTAGCTGGCAAGGTGATAGATGATGATGACTTGAAGGAAGGTTATGCAGCAAGAAGGCCTTATGGTGAATGGTTAGATTCTAACCTTATTAACTTAAAGGACTTAAAGATTCCAAATAAAAAGGTTCATGAGTATAGTAAGGAAGAACGAGCTAGATTACAGAAAGCATTTGGATATAGCTATGAGGATATCAAAACTGGAATCCTTCCAATGGCGTTACATGGAGGGGAACCAATTGTTGCCATGGGTGCAGATAGTCCAATTCCTATTCTGTCTAGTCAATTCCAACCTCTGTTTAATTACTTTAAACAGTTGTTTGCTCAGGTAACGAATCCACCTATTGATGCGATTCGCGAGGAGATAGTTACCTCTACTAGTGTATATGTTGGTGAAGATGGAAACTTATTAGAGGAAGTTCCGGAAAACTGTAAGGTTATTAAAATCAACAATCCTATTTTGACAAATACGGACTTACTAAAAATAAAAGAAGCCAAGTTGGATGGTTTTAAGGTAGAAGTAGTTCCTATTATTTACTATAAGAATACTTCTTTAGGGAAAGCCATTGACCATCTCTTTATCGAAGTTGATAGAGCCTATAAGGATGGAGCTAACATTATTATCCTTTCCGACCGTGGTGTAGATGAAAATCATGTGGCCATTCCTTCTTTACTTGCAGTATCTGCTCTTCAACAACATCTTGTTACAACCAAGAAGAGAACTAGTGTAGCTATGATCTTAGAAAGTGCAGAACCAAGAGAAGTACATCATTTTGCTACCTTATTGGGCTACGGAGCTTGTGCTGTTAACCCTTACCTTGCACAGGAAAGTATCAAAGAGTTGATTGATAGCAACATGCTAGATAAGGATTATTATGCAGCAGTAGACGACTATAACAAATCCATCTTAAAAGGAATTGTTAAGATTGCTTCTAAGATGGGGATTAGCACAATCCAATCTTATCAAGGAGCAAAGATATTTGAAGCCATCGGTATTGGAAGAGATGTTATTGATAAGTATTTTACAGACACAGTAAGCCGAATTGGTGGCATTACCTTAAAGGATATTGAACGTCAGGTAGATAAGCTGCATTCCAAAGCATTTGATCCACTTGGTTTAGCAGTAAATCTGACCTTAGATAGCGTGGGAAGTCATAAGGAAAGAAGTGGCAAAGAGGAGCATCTTTATAATCCTGAGACCATCCATTTGCTTCAAATGGCTACTCGTACTGGAGATTATACTATTTTCAAACAGTATACAGAATGTATCAATAGAGAAGAAAATACAATTAATTTAAGAGGTTTAGTAGACTTTAATTATCCAGAACAAGGAATAAGCATAAATGAAGTTGAGAGTGTGGATTCTATAGTACAGCGCTTTAAGACAGGTGCTATGAGTTATGGCTCTATCTCTAAAGAAGCTCATGAGTGTATGGCCATTGCTATGAATAACCTGCATGGTAAAAGTAATAGTGGAGAAGGTGGAGAGGCTTTAGAACGATTAAAAATTGGCAAGGACGGTTTGGATCGATGCTCTGCCATTAAACAGGTAGCCTCTGGTCGTTTTGGTGTTACAAGTAGATACCTGGTAAGTGCTAAGGAGATTCAAATTAAGATGGCGCAAGGAGCGAAACCGGGAGAAGGTGGACACCTTCCAGGTAAAAAGGTTTATCCTTGGGTAGCTAAGACGAGACACTCCACTCCAGGTGTAAGTTTGATTTCCCCACCACCTCATCACGATATTTATTCCATTGAGGATTTGGCTCAGTTGATTTATGATTTGAAGAATTCTAATAAGGATGCAACTATATCTGTAAAATTAGTATCTGAGGCTGGAGTTGGTACCGTTGCAGCAGGTGTTGCAAAAGCTGGTGCAGGAGTAATCTTGATTTCTGGTTATGATGGTGGTACTGGAGCAGCTCCAAGAAGTTCTATCTATAATGCAGGTCTTCCTTGGGAGTTAGGTCTTGCTGAAACCCATCAGACACTGATTATGAATGGTCTTCGTAGTAGAGTTCGTTTAGAGACAGATGGAAAGCTTATGACCGGACGTGATGTTGCCATAGCTGCTATCCTAGGT
>JAEZQN010000294.1 GCA_023441145.1 Bacillota bacterium | reverse complement strand
ATTTAGGAATGTAATCATTACGGATTCTATGACTATGGGAGCGATTACTAAAAATTACTCCTCGGGGGAAGCTGCAGTAAAAGCCATTAGAGCGGGAGTAGATATTATTTTGATGCCTAAGGACTTTGTAGCTGCCTATAATGGTGTGTATAAAGCAGTAAAATCGGGTGTGATTAGTGAGAAACGTATTAACGAAAGTGTCCTTAGGATTCTTAAGTTAAAGGCGAAATATTTAAAGTAAGCAGCTATTTTGATGAATATAGTAGTGTAATAATCTTTAATTCTACAAAAGACGATAGAAAGTCCTTTTATGATATGCTAGAATAGTAATAGCAGTAATGTTTACTTATATTATAGAGGAGAGATTATAGTATGCAGGAAAAACAAGTGGCAATTTTAATTGATGGAGACAATATATCTCCCAAATATGCGGAGTATATCAGACAAGAAGCAGCTGCTTTTGGAAGAATACAGGTTTTTCGATTATATGGTTCCATTAATTCACCTAGTGTTAAGTCATGGTATAGAGTGATGCCGAAGTATGGAATAGCTCCCATATTACAGATTAGTTATGCACAAGGAAAAAGCATTGCAGACCAAGCATTGACTATTGATGCAATGGATATTTTACATAGTGGTGAGATTGATATTATTTGTCTTGTTACAAGTGATAGTGATTTTACAAAACTTGCTTATCGTATCAAAGAATCTGGTAAAGCTTTAATTGGGATGGGAGAGCAGAAGACAAACGAGTCATTGGCACAAGCTTGTGATGAGTTTAAAGTGCTTGACTTAATATATCAGGTTGATGAAGGGGAAGTACAAGAAGAGTCAGCAACCGATATAGAATTGCAAGAAAGCACGATAGGGGAAGTAACTGAAAAAGAAGAATTGTTAGTGAAGTTAGAGACAATAAGTGTACCAACAGAAGATGCGATTATTGGTAGTATATTAAATATGCTTGAAGATGATTGGGAAAATCTTGCTAGTGTGGGTATTAATTTGAAGAAGCAGATTCCTGGTTTTGATGCTCGAAATTATGGATATAAAAATATGACTAAATTTATTAAAAGTAATGAAGATAAATTTGAATTAAAAGTTGAAGTAGCAAAAGATGGAGTCCACAAAGTTGTATTTATAAAAAGAAAATCTCAAGAGTAAGTATTAAAGAGGTCGAATCTTAGCTAACAAAAGTCTAGTGTATGTCAAAGCACTAGGCTTTTTGCTTGCTTCTCCGATTACAAAAAAGTCCAGCGAGAATTGATCTTTACGATTTGTTACAATTTGACAATTTGATACACTTTGTTTACAAGAAGGTTACTTCTAATTAATTTACTAAAATAGGACAAAATGGTAATATATACTAAAATTTATAGTGTGAAATGATTGTTGTTTTAATTGAGAATATGGACGAAAGATGAAAGATATAATAACAACGTTACAAGGTAAAAAAGTTATGTGAGGGTTAGTAAGTTACACATAATAAAAGTGATAGATTATTTAGTTGGAGGAAGACATGAGAGAGAAAAATACATATAAATTAGTAGCAGCTGCTATCTTAATGGCAATAGGAATCTTATTGCCATTTGTGACAATGGAGATTCCATCTATTGGGAATATGTTATTACCAATGCATATTCCGGTTATCATATGCGGATATATCTGTGGGGGACCATATGGTTTAATAGTGGGATTAATTCTTCCGTTACTTCGGAGCGTTTTATTTGGTATGCCTCCTATGATGCCGGTAGCAGTCGGGATGTCATTTGAACTTGCCACCTATGGGCTTGTTTCTGGAGTTTTATATCAGAAACTATCAAGTAAAAAATATGCAATATATATTTCCCTAATTGGTGCTATGCTTGCAGGAAGGCTGGTTTGGGGAGTAGTATCTTTTGGATTATATTCTTTTCTTGGAAATGCTTTTACATGGGAAATATTCATGATGCAGGCTGTTGTCAACGCGATTCCAGGTATTGTATTACAATTAGTCTTTATTCCATTTCTCATAATATCACTAAAATATGCAGGAGTAATGAGGCTATTTACAAATAATGAAGTGTTAAACATGAAAGCAAGATGTAAAGAACGGTTTGAACATGTTTTATTGGAAATAGATAACTTACTAGCTTCAGAAAAAGATAACATCATTATTGCAATCGATGGTAAATGCGCAAGCGGAAAGACTACATTAGCATATTATTTGCAAAGTATTTATGATTGCAATTTGTTTCATATGGATGATTTTTTCTTGAGAGAGGAGCAAAAAACACAGGAACGTGTCAATGAAATCGGAGGTAATGTTGACTATGAAAGATTCAAAACAGAAGTAATTGATAAGTTGCTTAAGAAACAGGATGTCGAGTATAGGAAATATTGTTGTAAGGAAAAAAGTATAGAACAACCTCCAAAGTTAGTAAAACATAAACGGCTTAATATTGTCGAGGGTTCCTACAGCTTTCATTCATATTTTGGAGACATATATGATTTAAAGGTATTATTGGATATTGATGACATCTCTCAAAAAGAGAACATCAGAAATCGTAATGGAGAGGAGCTGTTAAAACGGTTTAGTAATGAATGGATTCCAAAAGAAAATGATTATCTTAAAACATTAATTAACAAAGAGGAATGTGTAATTGTTTATTGGAACAGAATGGAGAGTGAATGATATGAAATTGAAAAAAGTGATTAGTCTAGTTTTAAGTTTGGTGTTAGTGATCTCCCTCGTAGCATGTAGCAATTCTCAGAGTAGCAGTAATAATGAGGATACAGAAGCGGGAAATAAAACACCAGAAGCTACAGAACAGGCATCTGCCCCTGCTGTTAAAACACCAGAAGCTACAGAACAGGCATCTACCCCTCCTACAGAACAGCCATCAAAAAAACCAGAGGTAATTTCGAAAGTGTACATGACAACTGATATCAGTTCGGAAGGATTGATGAAGGCTTATAAAGCACTAAATTGGACACCAGAAGGAAAAGTTGCGGTGAAGCTTAGCACAGGGGAACCTCCAGCTAGTAATTATCTAGACCCTCAATTGATTAAAGAATTGGTGCAGTCCGTAAAAGGTACGATTGTGGAATGTAATACGGCTTATGGTGGTTCTCGTGGTGAAACAGCTATGCACATGCAGATAGCGAAAGATCATGGATTTACAGATATCGCCGACGTAGATATTATGGATGCTGACGGATCAATGAGCCTTCCGGTAAATGGAGGAACTCATCTCAAAGAGAATCTTGTTGGAGCAAACTTTGCAAATTATAATTCCTATGTTATACTTTCCCATTTCAAAGGACATGAAATGGCTGGTTTTGGTGGTGCTATAAAAAATATATCAATAGGAATAGGTTCCAAAGAAGGAAAATGTTTGATCCATACTGGTGGTAAAAGCCATAATGCTATATTCGGAGGAACTCAGGACGATTTTTTGGAATCAATGGCTGAAGCAGGAAAGTCAGTTTCTGATAGCCTAGGAAATGGTAAAAATATTATCTATATCAATGTTATGAACAAAATTAGTATAGATTGTGATTGTAATGGAAATCCGGAGGAACCGGATATTCATGATATTGGAATTCTTGCTTCAACCGACCCTGTAGCGCTAGATCAGGCATGTATCGATCTTATATATGCTGCAGAAGGCAACGAAAAGCTTGTAAGGAGAATTGAACAATTAAGAGGAATTCACACATTGGAAGCTGCACAAGATATCGGACTTGGAAGTCGTGGTTATACACTGGAGAGTATCGATGATTGAGATATTACATAGAGAATTTGTTTATCTCTGGTACTATTTTAATGTTCAACTAGCACAGATATTTCCATACTGGTTGTGGGGCATGATCATCGGTTCTGTAGTGTCGGTATTTGGTAAGGAGCGAATTCATCGACTATTTAGTAGCTTGCAAGATAAAAAATGGGGTGTAGTTGGTATTGTACCTGCCTGTTTACTGGGCATAGCTTCACCGCTTTGCATGTATGGAACGATCCCGATTGCCGCGTCCTTTTCACAGAAAGGTATAAGAGACGATTGGTTGGCTGCATTTATGATGTCATCAATCTTACTCAATCCTCAACTGATTATTTACAGTGTAGCATTAGGAACAAAGACATTGGTAATACGGATTGTATCCTGCTTTTTATGTGGAGTTGTGGCGGGGCTACTTGTACACAAATTCTACAAGAAAACTTCATTTTTTGACTTTACTTCATTTTCAGAAGTAAAAAGCCGTGATTCAGATCCTAATCTACTGATACGACTACTGAAAAATTTTGGACGAAATGTGAAAGCAACTGGACTGTACTTTCTCATAGGAGTTGTATTATCTGCACTATTTCAGAGATATGTACCGACTGATGCATTTGTTGAGTTGTTTGGTAATAATGAAGGCTTTGGTGTGCTGATGGCAGCGACCATTGGTGTTCCACTCTATATGTGTGGTGGAGGAACGATACCTCTCTTACGACAATGGATTTATGACGGAATGAGTATGGGGTCAGTTGCAGCATTTATGATTACTGGACCGGCTACTAAGATTACTAATCTGGGTGCTGTTAAAATTGTTTTGGGTCCCCGTCGCTTTATAATGTATTTAGCATATGTGATAATTTTTGCTTTTTTAACGGGTATAATTATCAATTAGAGTGTTAATACATGGAATAGGTTTTGTAGATGGAGTTGTTAAGATTCTATTTGCATAATAAATGTCAGCTTCCAATTTACTTCTATAAAAGACAATGGCTATGTGGTGTTCATCTATCACATAGCCTTTTTTGTGTTATGACTAGCGGCACACGTTTCTAATAGGTGAAAGTCCCTAATCCGCCTTAGGATTGGGAAGGATTGCGATTTTGTGCATATATGCCTTAACGTTTGGAAGGTCAGGATTGCTCATTTATATAGAGGGTGTGGCCAGCCAAATCCACTACAATACTTGACAGAAAGTTCCATTTCACTAATAATATAGGTAGTATTGGAAGAGGTGTTGTATGAAACATATTTTAATTATAGAAGATAACAAAAAACTGAAAATAGAATTAGCGCAATTCTTTCGTAACAATGGATATGAAGTAAGCTGCCTAGAAGAATTCGAATATGTCCTAGAGGATATTCAAAGGGTAGCACCCGATTTGGTACTGTTAGATTTGAATTTACCTGGAGTAGATGGACTGTTCATCTGTAGAGAATTACGGATACAGAGTGAGATTCCCATTGTGATTATGACAAGCAGAAATACGGAACTAGATGAACTCATAGGGATGAACTACGGTGCCGATGATTTCATTGCAAAACCATTTAATACACAGATTTTACTGGCTCGTGTGAACAATATTTTGAAACGAATGGACCGCACAGTGGCCAATAAAGTGCAGGTCAGAGGACTTACTCTTGATATATCGAGAAGTTGTATCTCCTCCAATGGAGTGGAAGTGGAGTTAAC
>JAEZQN010000281.1 GCA_023441145.1 Bacillota bacterium | reverse complement strand
CTACAAGAGAGGAATTAATGATTGCAAAATCATTATATCCTGCATCAAAATTTGCTGCTGCAGTCTTTGGATCCTGAACAAGTGTCATAACAAGCTTATCAATCTTTACAGCATCTTTGTTCCAGTAATCAGGGTTTTTCTCAAATACCGCTTTTGTACCTAATTCCCATGATTTAAGAATATAAGCACCATTAGATAATACGGTATTTGCTGTCTTGGCATACTGATCGCCTTTTTCCTCTGCATAAGCGCGGTTAATTGGATAGTAGCAAGGGAATGTCATTAATTCATCAAAATAGGAACATGGACGTTCTATCTTAACTTCTAATGTCTTCTCATCCAAAGCTTTTACTCCAAGGGTATCTAAGTCTGCCTGTGTTAATTCCTGACCTTCTGACTGCTTTGCCATTAAAGCATCTGCATTTACTACTGCTGCGCCATCGCTACCCAACATGTAGGCATAATTTCCAGCCTTCTGAATGATTCTTTGCCAAGCATACACAAAGTCATCTGCTGTTACCTTTGTTCCATTGGACCACTTAGCATCTCTTAGCTTATATGTATACACTAATTTGTCATCGCTAAGAGTATAACTTTCAGCTAGTCCATAAACGATCTTTCCATCCTTATCTAGCATCATTAATCCGTCAATTACAGCATGCATTGCAGTAAATGACATTCCATCATCTGATAAACTAGAGTCCATTGTGACAATGTCTAACTCTGACGCGAAGGTAAATGTATTACCATCACTTCCAGAGGAACTTCCACAACTAGCAAAGGATAAAATCATTGTTAAGCATAATACAATTGATATTATCTTTTTCATAAATATCCTCCTTTTAATTTCTTCGCACTTCGCCTTCGCATATACCATCTACGCGATGCATCGTTACTCCCCATCTTGATGGGCGTGCAAAATGCAAAAGAGCAGCAGTAATATTCTGCTGCACACCCTCGCACTGAAACACAGTAATTCTAGCATATTTCACTATATAAGTCAATAATCCGACATATATTTCATATATTTTTACTGCTTATATGACAATATCTACTATTTGCTTTTTCTAATAAATAATGTTGCAATTGTATCTAAAAAACCGGTTCAATATATTCTGTTATCAATTTTAAAGATTTTTTTGTATTCGGGATAAAATAAGCAGCAATGGCAACTACTTGATTTTTTTTCTCATTAACGTAAATCACATTACCCCCATCCCCTAGGGCAGCATAAGCATCATCATTAATTCTCCACCACAAGTACCCATAAGACATTTTGAATTGGTCACATCTACTATGCTCCTTTGTACTTTCTTCCACCCATTTATTTGATACAAGTTGTCTATCAAGCAATCTTCCACCATCTAGATATAACTGACCAATCTTAGCCATATCCATAGGCGATAAACTCAGTCCCCAACCTGCTGTATTGACTCCCTTAGGATCTGTCACCCAGCCACTTGTCTTTTTTGCCTTATAAAAAGTAAGTTGTTCTTCTTTATTTTGAAAAATTATGGAAGGACCAACTTGAATCCCCAACGGTTTAAATAAATTCTCCTTTGCAAATTCAAGGACTGATTGCCCAGTTGCTTTTACAAGAATTCCAGATAAGATATCTGGTCCTATAATGGGCGCATATCGAAACTCCCCTATTCTTCCTGTTCCACCTAAAGAATCAAGTGCAGCATCTACCCAGTTGTCACTTGAAAAGTACTTGGCATACGGTTCCTCCTTATATTTATAAGGTGCCGTCATAGTGATAATATCTCTAATGGTAATACTCTGAATTGTCTTTTCATTCTTTTTCACATGGTAATCAGGAAAAAAGTCCAACACCTTTTGATTGACACTTTGGATATATCCTTTATCTATGGCAATACCAAGCAATATCGAAACAATACTCTTAGTTACAGAAAAGATATGGACCGTATCCGTCCCCGTACAAGCATTAAAGTAATTCTCGTATGCTATACTTCCCTGTTTCAACACCACCACACCCGCTATATTAGGGTAACTACTGACGATCATTCGTTCCATCTTTGTTTTTAAGGTCATGACAGATACCTCCCAGTCTTAGATTTCTCTTGAACCATTAGTTCCTCAGGGGTTCCTTTACAGATAATCTCTCCCCCCATATCCCCACCTTCTGGGCCTAGTTCAATAATGTAATCACAGCACTTTAGAATCTCTATATTGTGTTCAATCACAATGACTGAATTACCACTAAGAACTAACTGCTCTAATAATCTTAGTAACAGAGCAGTATCATAAAGACTTAGGCCTGTGGTTGGCTCATCTAGTACATAGAGCATATTACCCCCACGTTGTTTTCCTAACTCCTTGGCTAGCTTTATTCTTTGTGCCTCTCCACCACTTAAGGAAGATGTTGGCTGGCCAAGGGTTACGTACCCCATGCCCATCTTTTCTAAGAGACGAAGAGGTTTTACAATACCTCTTTGATCAGCAAAAAAGTCACATGCTTCAGAGATACTCATTCCTAGCACCTCTACAATAGTTTTTCCCTTATAGTAGGCTAAAAGACTATTGTTTTGATAGCGAGTTCCATGACAAGTTGGACACATCTTATCAATAGAGAAATTAGCAGTTAAATAGATACGATCATAACCACTTCCACTACACCTTTCACAAGCACCTTTTGAATGGAAGGAAAAATGTCCAGAGGATAGCTTTCTCTTTTTTGCTTCTGGCTGTTTGGCAAAAAGGTCCCTTATTTTATCCCAGATGCCTATATAAGAGGCTGGGGTAGAGCTTGCGCTTCTTCCAATAGGTTCCTGCCCTATTTTAATAAAGCCGTTAATTCTCTCGGCTCCCTCTAACCCAGTTACTGAACCATATTTCCCCCTACTGGTAAGGCGTTTTAGTAGTGTTTCCTCAATCAGAGAGCTCTTACCACTACCTGATAATCCGGCAATGCCCACCATTTTGTGAAGAGGAAAGGCTACGTTTATATTCTTTAGATTATTGATATTGGCATGATTTATAGTAAGACAGTCCTCTTGACTGAAATCGTATTTCCTACGATTATTTTTAGGAATCATCGAAGGTTTGGTCATGTACTGACTAAGTAATGTATTGGCCCCTAAATACCCCTTATAATCTCCTTGGTAGACGACTCTACCCCCTTCTTTTCCTGCTTTTGGTCCAATCTCGATAATATGATCTGCATGGCGTATCATCTCTTTATCATGCTCTACTAAAATGACTGTATTACCAAAGTCTCTCAGTGCCTTTACTTCCTCAATTATCCCTTGCTTTTCATCTGGGTGTAAGCCTGCCATTGGTTCATCAAAGACATAGATTAAGGAATCAAGCTTTGATTCCTTATGCAGGTGAAGGAAAAGACGCTGTACCTCACCACCACTTAAGGAGGACATCTCACGGTAAAGACTTAAGTGTCCTAGGCGAAACTCAATCAGATGCTTTAGCTTTTCCCTTATATTATTCACTATGTTTTTACCAAACTGTGTTAGCTCTTCCTCTGACACCTTCTCTAGAAACTTCGCTAAACTTATTAGGGTCATTTGACCTAGCTCACCAATCCTTTTGCCCTGTAGCAAAACCTCTCTGGCTTTGTCAGAAACTCTTTCTCCTTGGCAATCCTGGCAAATAGTTTTAGCATAAACCTCTTCAACGTCCTCTCCTTTTTCATATGCATTTCTTAAAATTCGTTCTACACAGTAGCTTTGTTTTCCCTTTTCGTAGGTTCCATAGACCACCTCATCTTTTACTTCCTCTGATAACTGCCAAAATGGGGTATCTAGGTACTTACTATACTTCTTTTTGAGAATACTAAGAAAACCGTTGGTCACTTGAAGTCTTTTATAGACCTCACATAAAGTAGTAGATTTATCAGGTATTAACTGTTCCAAGTTAATATCATAAAAAGAGCCCTTACCCTGACAGCTTATACACATACCTTCTCCGGTTGTATAAAGAAAGTGCCCTGGGGGTAAAGGTTCCCTAAACTCCTCCACATTCTTTCCGTCACTGGCATATAGAAGGGCAAGCTGGTTTAAAAGCCCTATCTTTGAGCCAACAGTAGAACGCGGATTACTTTGTCTAATGGTATTTTGCCTGACTGCTACCGTAGGACCAATACCTTCTACCTTGTCAAATCGGTCCTCATTATCCAGTCCAGCCAGTATACCAATGGATTGTAAATATTGATTTTTTCCTTCCTCAAACAGTATATCAAAGGCTAGACTAGACTTCCCTGAACCACTGATTCCTGTAATTACTATTAATTTTCCTTTGGGAATGGTTAGATTCATATTTTTTAGATTGTGGATACGCGCTCCACAAATTTTGAGTATTTCCATATGCTCACCTCAGAAAGTTTTTGCAGCATATTAGAATCGAATAGGCTCAATGGGAACGTAGATATCGACCTCATGGATTGGATTTTCCTCGTTAGATGGAATATTACGATACACTTCAAAGGGATAAGAATTTCTTGGAACATAGCCACTGCCAGTAATCCATTCTTGATACATGTAATTCCAAGCATCCTTATACTGCTCCTGTCTTATTGCAAAGTGACCTACTGCATAAAGACCTCCCTCTAACATCATTCTTAAAAGTACTCCATCTTCATGAACTGTTCTGTCTTCTGGAACCGTTAAACAGAGGCTTGTGCGAAAACTTTTCTCCTCTCCAAACTCTGGATTATCATGATAGATTGCAAGCACCCAATTTTCATCCCCTACCAAAAGCTGCTGATTCTCTGCACCAGTAAATAACGTCTGAACTAAATTAGCATACTCTTTGGCTAAGGACTCATAGGTACCTGTATGTCTTACATATGCCATCTGCTTTTCTTCCAATCTAACAAGGGTAATCTCTCCAGTCACGGGAAATAGCTCCCACTCTCTTTCTTTTCTTGCTGTATCCCCATTGTACTCAGATATCAAAAAAGGTTCTATGCAATTCTTGCTATATTCCTGACGGTATTCTCTTGGACTTAAGCCATAATAATTTTTAAAAGCACGAGAGAATACAGCAGAATCTGTAAACCCCAGTTCATAAGCAATGTCTGTCATGTTTTTATCTAAGCGGTGAGCTAGATAAAATAATGCACTCTCCATTCGAATACGCGTGACATAATGGGCTAACGGTTCATGTAACAGACCTTGGAAAATGCGACTAAAATGATATTTTGAAAACCCTGCCACATCAGAGAGTTCTTCAAGGGCAAGAGGCTTCCCTATATGACATTCTATGTGATCTTGTACCTTATGAATTCTTCGTATATATTCTTCCTGACACCTTTGATCTGCCATCTAGCACCTCCAGCCTCTTACTTTACAAACTCTATGGTGAAATTGTTTGAATCAAAATAAACGACTTCTTTATCCGGAAATACTTTGACACCCCGAACGGTATGTATTCTTTGCAATTCCCCATTTTTTTCATAATCTCTATATTCACAACGCCAACCCACTAAGGTCTTGATTCCATCAATTTCCTCAACCTGACGTTCATCGCTATAAAACTCAGTAATTTGTCCTTCCTCATTAATGGTAAAGATACCGCTTCCAGAAACCCCATTGTATGTAATTGTCGCTTTCACATGATTCTCATCCATTGTTTCATAGGACACATAAGGGGAAAGTAACACTGATGGATTAAATGCTGCTGACTCTGCTAACCAAGTTATTAATATAGCTTTATATCCCTGCTCATCTTTTTCGTCAAATATCTGCACTATTTTCCCTAGCATCCCCTTCATGCCACCTAGCTTCTCCTCGGTACAATAATCGATTCCTTCTAATGGTACAGCATACAAGGAGGAGTTACAATAAGCAGATCGATATGGTTCCCCATTAAATAACCATAAATCATAATCCATATCTATTATCTTTCCTGTGCTTGCATTAAAAACAAACTTAGTCTTTGGAAAGAACACATGGGTAATCTGATATTTAGGAAATCCCTCTAACCCAATATACTCACAGTATCGCTTAAAAGGTTCTGGTAACTTGGCAATTTCCTCTGCAGTACATACTTCCTTTGTTTTTTCAATGGCATCTACTTTACTTTCCATTTCTTTATTAAAACTAGCTTTGTATGGTGAATAAGGTATACTCCAGTAGATCAATAAGCTACCTAATACTAATAAAAGAACTCCTACCACAAACATCTTCCTTCTCCTTCTCATACATTATCTCCTTATAACTCAATAATTCCTCCAATATTTTGATCCATTTTCATCAAGGTTTTCAAGGTAACTTCAAGGTCTTCCTTCGGAATATCTCGATAAAGCTTCCCTATAAACTCTGTAGTCACTTTTTTAATTGCCTCTTCTAGCTCTTTTTTTCTCCCTGTGGATACTAACAAAAGCTTTCTTTTATCCGTCTCATCCTTAATAATCTTCAAATAATTCTTTTTTTCTAACTGCTCAGCCATTCTTTTCACATTTTGATACGAACATCCAATAAGTTCCCCCATTTGCTTTAAAGTGGGTGGTGTCGTAAACATCTCTAATGCTACTAGGAGGAAATGCTGCTTTAGTGTAATATCCTCTAATTCTTTGTCTCCAATGGTTTGAATTCGATTGCTTAACGAAAATAACAGTCCATAAATAGCGCATTCATCATCAGTGTTGTTTAATTTCATCTCTATCCTCCTTATACATAACATATTATGTATTTATAATATATAACATGTTATGTATTCTGTCAACCTACATTTAATTTTACTAGCAGGTTCAAAATACATTCTTGGCAGTAATCGTCCTTCTTTATCTTCGAGATAGATTCCGTTGTGAGGCATTACGGTAAACTGTCTGTAAGCTGGTTGGAATGGATTATTTATACTCAGCTGGTCACCGACTCGAGAACACTCTCCATTAAAGTTATCTCTAGCAATAGACCCTGGTGCTACACAATTGACTGCACCAAATGCTCCATGCTTTCGATTATTTTAAATCCCCTCTACTTTATATGAATATTTTTTTCCTTTCCACACATACTAATCATGTAAAAACAATCTGAATGTAGGAGGGAACAACGATGAATAATCTAAGTAACCAAAGCATTCAATCTGCGGAGGCCGCAGAAGGCAGTTATGCTGGAGATGAGCTAATCGACAGGTAAGGCCTAAAGGATTACGTATCCTTTAGGCCGGTAAGGTTTTTACAAAAAGAAGGACTTGCTTATCTTTCATATCATATATGGAAGTAAGCAGGTCCTTTCTCTATTACATGATAATTTATCTCATTTATCAAGTAGAATCATCCAGTGGTTATTTGTTCTTGTCAAATTTATCAATCATATCATTTGCGACATCTGACGCCTTATCTTTTAGGTCATCTCCCAAATCACTCATTGTTTCTTTCATATCGCCTAACTTTCTCTGAAGTTTTCCCTTAAGCTCCAGCTCTTCTGATCCCATAAGCTTCCCAGTATTTTCTTTTATCATACCGGCAACCTTATCTACTCTACTATTAAATTTCATAATGCAACCTCCAGTCTATTATAAGGATGAATAGTGATATTATTAATTTCCCCAAAATAGTACAAATTAATTATAGAAGATGCTTTTCTTTTGGTCTCTGCTAAAATTCGTTATCTTCGACATACTAAGTATATATAGAGATTTAAAATGGAGGAAAAAACATGGCTTCTTATGTATCACCTACTTTACGGACGAAATTTGAAACCTTATCCATTGATTTAAAAAACAAAATATTAGAACGGGATGTAACGCTTTATACTATTTACGACTTAATTCATGTACTTGAAGAAATTATAGCTGAAGGACCTACTAGCTAGGTGATGGAAAACATTATGCCTTCCATAGAAATAGGCAAGGAAGTATTATGCTCCCTTGCCTATTTACCTTACTATATTCAAATTAATAATTCTAAATACTCACCCTATTATTTTTGAACGTATGCTGCTGCTTCTGCACCAGAGACTCTACCAAAGATCACGGCTGCACTATAAGCCTGGCTAGTTGCAGTTACTTCACCTGCGGCATATAAGCCTTCTACTACGTTCCCGTCATTATCAAGAACCTGAGCTTTTTCATTGGCTACAACACCACCTCTAGTCATGTGGATTGCAGACTCTACCTGAACGCCATAGTATGGGCCAGATTCATTGATTTCATCAGTAAATGCAGTTTCACGATAAGGGTCATCAATTTCCCCCTTTACTGCTTTATTAAAGGTTGCTACAGATTCTTTTAGTCCCTCTGCATCAATTCCTAATTTTTCAGCTAGTTCTTCTAAGGTATCTGCTTTTGTATGGTATCCTAATTTATAATGCTTTTGGAAACGATAGGTGTTTTCGTATAAATCCTGGTCATAAATGTAGTATACTTTTCCGTCCTTCTGGCTTTGCATTGCAGTTGCTAATTCTTTTTCTCTCTTCGTCTCATCTACGAAGCGCTCACCATCAGAGTTTACTAAGATGAATCCATCTGGTCCACCAGTTAAGTCTTTTCTCGGAATATTGATAAATGGGAAAATACGAGTCACGTCCATCTTATCTAAGGCAATGTTATTCTTTTCAAATACTGGAATAAAATCACCGGTAGTTCCCATTTGGTTAGAAGTCTGAAGAGTTTCGGCACCAGTATTGTATTTCTCTAACAATTCCTTATTACTGGAGAATCCACCTGTTGCAATAATAACTGCTTCTGCATTGATGTCGTAGTAATCATTTTTGTGTTTTACTTTTACTCCAACTGCTTTCCCATCCTTCATAATCAGGTCAAGGCCTTGTGTGCCAGTACGAATGTCAATCCCAAGTTCATAGGCTCTCTTTTCAAGATTTGCTTGAATCACTTCCCCTGCATACTGGTCCTTTTCTGCCATATGGTTACGTTCATCAAAACAGTAGTTTAACTCAGTACCCATGTCACGAAGCCATTCATCCAATACGTAAGCTCCCTCTGCTTGCGCATAAATACGCTCCTCGGTATCCCATACTTTTTTCTCATCACGCAAATAGTTTACGAAATCCTCTACACTATCTTCGATACCAAGTTCCTTTTGTGCTTTTGTATTGATGATATTTACAAAGTCCATATCAAACTTACCATTACCACTTAGGATATCAAGTTTTTCAATCAATATTACGTCCTTAGCACCATTTTCCTTTGCTTCAATTGCTGCAGAAAGTCCAGCTGGACCACCACCAACAACGACAATCTGTGTATTTACAGCCTCAAGATCTCTTCTTTCAGCTTCAGGTCCTTTAGTAGCCATTGTAATATCTTCTACTTCAGCCCCATTTTGCTTTAATACCTCTGCTACTGCAGTCTTGATACCAAAGGAAGAAAAGGTTGCACCAGAAACACTATCTACCACTGGGGTCTGAGCTTCTATAATTCGCTCTTTTAACACAGGAAAAGCACGGTCAATTACTACAGAAGTATCCTCATTGGACA
>JAEZQN010000275.1 GCA_023441145.1 Bacillota bacterium | reverse complement strand
ATGGAATCAAAAGGGGAATCTAAGACCAGCAAAAATTGCAACTGCTACTAATGTTGCTGTTGTAACTGACGGCTCATTGACAGCAAAATCATATGAAGAGATCTACAATCAGCTTATGCTAGCTAAGATTAGGGATTACTTTACCTATGGAGGGGTGAAAGGGGAAAGTAATAGTAGTACGGATTCTAGTATACCTGAAAGTTCTGTGGATTCTGCGGCTAAGGGTGAAGATATGGCAACGGATAGTGAAGCTTCTTCAGACTTTGGGATGACAAATGTACAGGTTCAAGGGATAGATGAGGGAGACATTCTTAAAAATGATGGTAAATATTTATATTGTCATAAAGGCAATGAAGTTATAATTATAAATGCCGATGTTAAGAATATGGTGGTTGAGTCAAGGTTAACTGGTTATAGAGATTTACAAGATATCTATGTAATAGGTAATCAAATGGTTTTATTATCCCAGAGAGGGTTAAATAATACTTTTTATGAATATGGAGAAGGTGTCATTTTTGACGATGCCGTTTTAAGTGAGGAAGATAGGACTACCACTTATGTTGAGCCTAAAGTGGTAATTGATGTGTATGATATTACGAATCGTGAGAAACCGCTCCCTATGTCTAGTAAATCGATGGAGGGGTGGCTTCAAACCTCTCGAGTTAGTGATGGATATTTATATGTTATTGCAGATAAGGATATGTATGGATTGGAGTATAAAGAAGAGGATCCATCTACTTATGTACCTAAAGTGGATGAAGAGATTGTAAACTTTGAGGATGTTATCATTCCAGATACAGGGGTATCTAGAGGATACTTAGTAATAGCTAGTCTTAAACTGGCAAGTCCGGAAAAGTTTGTTGATAATAAAGCGATTTTTAGTAATGCTTATAATTATTATGTAAGTAAATCTAATATTTATATCGCTGATAGTTTATATAAGGAGAATACAACAGAGAGTCTGATTACAAAAATAAATTATTTAGATGGAAAATTGGTTGTGAAGTCTCAAGGGAGAGTGGAAGGATATCTGAAGGACAATTTCTCAATGGATGAATATGAGGGTTATTTACGGGTAGTAACCACTGTGAATCGTTATAAAGATTATGAAGTAACTACATATAACAACCTATATGTGTTAAATGATTCTTTGAAGGTTGTTGGAAAGATAGAAAAGCTAGCCAAGGATGAAATGATATATTCTGCTAGGTTTATGGGAAAGGTGGGGTATTTCGTAACCTTTAAGCAGGTGGACCCGTTGTTTAGTGTGGATTTGTCAGATCCCCTTAATCCTAAAATTATAGGAAGTCTAAAGATACCTGGCTTCTCCTCTTATTTGCATTTTTATGGGGAAAACCTACTGTTAGGTATAGGAGAAGAGGCAGATGAGGATACAGGTATTTCAAAAGGATTAAAACTTAGTATGTTTGATATTTCTGATCCAAGTAATGTGAAAGAAGTGCATAAATTACATTTGGGAGAGGATGCAAGTTCTGAAATCTTATATAATTATAAGTCAATTATGGTAGATAACGAGAAAAACATCATTGGATTTGCGTATAATAATAATAGTAAGCAGTACTATGCGATATATACCTATGATGATATCTTAGGATTTGAGGAGGAATATACATATGAACAGGATGTTAATAATAATGCACCTCTTCGAGGAACCTATATTGGTGATACGGTGTATATCTTAAGTCTAGCTCATTATGAACTGGATAATTATAAAGAAGTTAGTTATGTGAAGGCGTTTGATCGGAAGACATATAAATTGATTGAAAGACTGAATATAGATTAAGAAATAACAAGAAAAACCCAAAGTTCTAGATGAACTTTGGGTTTTTAATGCCGGCGGCGGGACTTGAACCCGCACCCCATTGCTGGGAATGGATTTTGAGTCCACCTCGTCTGCCAATTCCAACACGCCGGCTTATCGTTGTAGTTCTTGATTACTCAAGGCCTCGCGAAGATTATTCTAACACAAGAGCTTTTAAGATGCAAGTCAAAAATACAAAATAATGGATGTTATATATTACCATGGTTATATGTGTAAAATACTGTTTTTAGCAACTATAGGATTACAATATATACATTTTTTAAACAGTTAATAGATGCAAATGATACTTTAATATAAAATTATAAGTTGAAATATAACGAAAAATGTCTTATTATAAAAGTGCAGTAGTGTATTAAGCTTTTGTACCTTGATAATAAAATACTGTTTAGCATAATTTGATATTAAAGTGATGTGTATAGTACACGCAAATTACTGCAAAAGAGTTAACTTTCATTTCCATTAGAAATGGGCTTAAAGGGGGCTGATTATACTGGAAAAGTAAGCGAATTAAACATGGCTGATTCATTAGCCAACAGATAAGTTAGGAGAATGCATATGAAAAAAATCTTAAAGTTTATATCTGTTAGTTTGTGTTTGGTCTTAGTGTTATCTATGATTCTTAAAAATGATTTTGCGGTGTTTGCTAGTGAGAGCACAGCAGGAAGTGTTTCAGTAGACAAATCAATTAAATGGTTAGATGTGAATGAAGGTCTTGCTGAAGTTACCGTCACAGTACATGCGAATGATCAAAATATAACTACTCAGATTACAGAAACCACAGATATCGTTCTTGTATTGGATGTTTCTAATAGTATGAAAGGGGACAAACTTAAGAATGCCAAGACAGCAGCATCTAATTTTGTCTTTACAATGCTGGAGCAAGATTCTAAAGGGAAGATTAAAATTGCGGTAGTAGAATATTGTAATGATGCCACTACCTTAACTGAATTCTCAGATTCAAAGAGTACAGTGTTAAATGCAATTAGTAAAGTATCAACTCCTTCTAATGAAGATCTGGGTGGTACAAACATTCAGGCAGGTCTTAAAACTGCCCGTACCATGTTAGAGGCTAGTTTGGCTGAAAACAAATTCTTAATTCTTCTAAGTGACGGAGAGCCAACATTTAGCTATGAGGTAGAAGAGGCAGTATTTACGGTGACTCAGGAGGATTCTTGTATCAATGGTATTTATCATAATGTAAAAATAACAGATTGTAGTTATGATATTAAAGCCATTGACTATAACACAATTATAGGGAACGGAAGTGATTTTACATTCCACAATTCCTTTACAGAAAATATTCCTATATATTGCTCTCATGGTAACCATGTAAAGAATTATAAAGCATCTCTTCCAAATAATCATGGTGTAGCTACTATCTATGAAGCCTCAGCTATTGAGAATACAAGTATCTATTCCATTGGATTTGGCATTAAATCCGATTCAAATGCAGATGATGTATTGTCTCAAATAGCAGATGATGGACAATATTTCTTGTCTGATATTTCTCAAGATGAAATATCAAAAGTATTTGATAAGATTCAGACAAGTGTAGATAGTCAAATATCGGCTGGTGAGGAGGCTAGTCTTTCTTCAGGAAACAAGGATGTATATGTAGGAAATATGTCTGATAAGGTGTTAGCAAACTATACGGTAATTGAAGATAGTATTACAGTTGATTTAGGTTCTGCAGTATTAAAAGATGGAGAGGTAGATTGGACCATCGGTAGACTACCTAATGGGAGTGCTACGTTAATCTATCAAATAAAGATAGATATGGCTGACATACCAAATGGTAATGTGATTTCCATTGCACCTTCCACTCTTACTTACAGACCATACATAGGAGAGCAGTTATCTCCAACAACTACAACAATTGAATCTCAGATTCTTAATAATCTTGAGTTTTATAGAGTGGTGTTTCAAAATTCGGATGAAAATAATACAGTTGTAAAGATTCAATATGTTGAAAAGGGCGGCAGTGCTACTGTACCTGCAATAAATCCTACTAAACAAGACACCCAGCAAAATAAGTATACTTTTATTGGGTGGAAGGGAAATTATACAAATGTTAATAAGGATGAAATTGTAATTGCTGAGTATGAATCTAAATTACAGGAATACACGGTATCCTTCTATTTAGATGGAACCCTTGCGAAAACAGAGACGGTAGAGTATGGAAAAGATGCAATACCACCAACTATAGAAAAGGAAGAGTCTAAAAACTATAGTGACTGGGTTGGAAGCTATACGAATGATACAAAGGATGATGAAGTAAACATGACTTCTACGGTAAAGACGTTCACGGTTACGTTCTATTTAGATGGAACTCTTGTGAAAACAGAGACGGTAGAGTATGGAAAAGATGCAACAGCTCCTGTTGTAGAAAAGGAAGAGTCTAAAAACTATAGTGACTGGGTTGGAAGCTATACGAATGTTACCAAGGATGAGGAAGTAAGAATGACTTCTACGGTGAAGAAGTTCACGGTTACGTTCTATCTGGATGGTAACGTAGTAAAAACAGATGTTGTAGCTTATGGAAAAGATGCAATACCACCAATTATAGAAAAGGACGAGTCTAAGAACTATAGTGATTGGGCTGGAGAT
>JAEZQN010000274.1 GCA_023441145.1 Bacillota bacterium | reverse complement strand
ATCTTAGACAGACAGTTATAACTACATATATATCTAATCGTACTTATAAAGGTGATAAGGTATTTTTTGTTATCTTCACTGCGAAATGGTTAAAGATACCACAGGTACATTGTACTGACACATTAGGCTGTACTGTTTCAAGTAGTGTTGAACTAATAACAGGAGATAGTAGCTTTCCAATTTCTATTACTACCTTTGCTCAATACGATCATACAGAGTATAATTGTTATGCTGGCAGAAGTGGAACTGGTCAACATCTTGTTAATGAATACTCTTACACAACAATGGGAGGACTAAACGAAGTAAAAAAGAAAATGGGTGTTGCAGGTAATTGGAGACTTCCATATGACAAATGTACAAGAACACAGCTACCAGGAAGTACTACATATGAATCTATGTGGAATTCAAAATGTGATATCTTAAAAGGTATGTATTGTAATATTTCATTTTATGTTGTAGACAATGGCAATGGTAAATATTTTTCTGCTTATAGTGAGTATTTTCATCAAATAACTGATAGATATATTCAACCATCATTTGGTATTTCTCTATATGATGGAAATGTTGGTATATCATTTTCAGAGAGTGTGAGTAAATATTTTAGTGAAATGTTACCTAATGTACAAGTATTACATAAGATAAAGTAAGTTTGGGAGGATTATTATGATAAAGATAGACATGAAAATAATTCTTTTAGGAATCATATGTTTATTATTAAGTGATATATTTGCAAATTATGCACAATTGTCCGACAATGGTATTTATAGTATTAAATTTGAAAATTTTTCATATTTTATCTTGGCGGTTGGCATAGTGATTTCTATAGTGGGGTATTTGTATCCTATATATAGGAAGTTTAACGAGAAAAATAATGATAATAAATAATGATAATAAATAATAGTATTTATTAGTTTATTGTTGTTATCTCTGTTGTTAAATCAACAAATACAGTCACCGAACCTCCTTTCTATGCGGGTTTGTGGATTTTGCAAGACGGCTTCGAATCCCGTCTCGCGCTTAAGAGAATGAAAAAGCATATCTGTAAAGGGTATGCTTTTTTCATTCTTCGAGTCCAATCCTGGACTCGAAGGTTCGAATGTTCTTCGCGCTGCTACAGTCCGTGCATAACTGAGGTCCCCCGGACCTCATGCTTCTCCGCTACGCTCCGGTCCGTGCAGAGCAGACGTCCCCCGGACGTCTTGCACCGTCTCGCGCTTAACTAAAATTGGTCGTCAATCCTTATAAAATAAGGGCTGGCGATTTTTTTGCTGTCTTTTTCTGAGAGATTGTTTGGGTACATATGAGAACACTCACTTTAAGGCTTGTTCAATTAAGTGGAAAATTCTGTCTCCATCCTCATTGTTGGTCTTTTCATGTTCCTCGATAGCACGTTCTGGAGTAGTAAATTTGCCATTTGGTGAAAGGATAGAAACTTTATGAACAGAATCTAGTTGTTTGATGATAATAGGAGGAATGTAAGAGTTGTAGAGAATCTATGGCGATGATATTAGTGTCGAAAATGTTAGGAAGGTTAGGAAATGAGAGAATTAATGTGATTGCGAGTGATTATCTATGGAAGAAATTGGAATGATATGGTACTATATATAAAAAGAGAAATAGTTTATCTTTTGTAGTTAATATATAGTAGGGACTAGAATAAAAGTCTTGAATTTGTGGAGGTAATCATTATGAAAAAGATAATTATGGTAGCATTATGTATGTTACTTATCCTTTCATTGGTAGGTTGTGGTACAAAATTGAACAATGGAAAAGAATCGTCTATCAAAGAAGGGATTTCATTAGATGTTACAATGCAAGTTGTTAAAGGAACTATTTCTTCAACTTCTTTGAAACTGTGTGTGAAGAATAATACAGATATTGAGATAGACAGTGGAAATGAATTTGACTTTTTGTTGGAAGTATATCAACAAGGAAAATGGTTTACTATTAACACCAAGGAACGAAATAATACAGCCGAAGCACTTGTTTTTATGGGGGAAAGGGAACTAGAGATTTCATGGGAAAACATATATGGTTCATTGCCTACAGGACATTATAGAATAGTTAAATATTTCTTTCCTTGGACTGAAGACGGTACATATGGATTAAAAGATGGTTTCTATTTAACATCAGAATTTGATATTGAATAAGATGATTTCCAGCTTGTCGAAATTAAAAATTCTTTAAGTGTAGGAAACTTTTTATAATAAAAATACCATAATATGCTAATATATGTTATTATATTAATATATTTGGTTGGGAGGGAAAGTAATGTTTGAGTATTCTACAGGTATTAGAAATATAAAGCGACAGAGATCAAAAAGTCTGCTCAATATAGTAATCAGTATTGTAATTGTACTTTTATTAAATGTTTACTTTGGGAATATCAGCAGTATCAAGAGACAGTTGTCTGAGCTTCCAGATGCGATTCCTGTTACCGCCAGAGTAAGTAACTTAAATGGATCTATGACATCCGGAATTGCAATTAAAAATGAAGCGATAACGGGGATTAAGAATTCACCTTATATACAATCTCCTGTATTTACCATACAGCTTAGTGTTGGATTTGGCTCATTGTCAGCAGAAGATATCAATACGGGACTTAATCTAGATGGATTAGGCTGCAATGATATAAAAGGCATCAGTGGGTTACAGGAGTCAGAGCTTAGTTGGCTAATGGATAGCGAGAAGGATTTTTTTACTTCCAATTCGAAGGAATGTATCATTGAAAAGACTATTTTGGAAGAGAGGAATATGAAGGTAGGAGACACGGTTACACTTACTACATATTATTATCACTATCTACTAAATGGCACCCATGAGATTCTTCTAGAGCCATTGGTAGTTCAAGACTATAAGATAGTGGCTTCCATGGATATGCATAAT
>JAEZQN010000174.1 GCA_023441145.1 Bacillota bacterium | reverse complement strand
TCAGCATGGTACAGCTGTTGTAACACTTGCAGCTATGCTTAATGCCCTTAAGCTTGTTGATAAAAGGTTAGATGAAATAAGAGTAGTAACTAGTGGTGCTGGTGCAGCTGGTATTGCTATTATTAAGCTTCTTATTGCAATGGGGCTTAAGGATGTTATCCTCTGTGATAGAATTGGAGCAATTTATGAAGGCAGAGATAACCTCAATGAAGAAAAGATAGAGATGGCTAAAATTACTAACCGTAACATGATAAAAGGAAGTCTTGCAGATGTCTTAAAGGGCGCAGACGTATTTATCGGTGTTTCCGCACCAGGTTGTGTTACTGAGGAAATGGTAAAGAGCATGGCTGAGAAGCCAATTCTCTTCCCAATGGCAAATCCTACTCCAGAAATTATGCCTGACCTTGCAAAGAATGCAGGTGCGGCTGTTGTTGGTACAGGAAGAAGCGACTTCCCAAATCAGATTAACAATGTTTTAGCATTCCCTGGAATCTTCCGTGGTGCGCTTGATGTACGTGCAAGCGATATCAACGATGAAATGAAAGTTGCGGCTGCAAAGGCTATTGCATCTTTTGTAACAGATGATAAACTTTGCCCTGAATACATTATTCCATCCGCACTTGATAAAGATGTTGCAACTGCAGTTGCCAAGGCTGTTGCAGAAGCTGCAAGAGAAACTGGTGTGGCAAGAATATAATACAGAATAGTACAGAATTATAAGACTCTGAAAGCTAAGCCTAAATGCTTAGTCTTCAGAGTCTTTTTACTTTAGTCTTTGGATGGTACAGGTTATTCGCATATTTTTTATTTGAATTGGTACTCTATCATTATAAATGTAAAGTTATGTAAGAGGTGTCTACCATGTTTAAACCAAAGCAAGTAATATTTGAAAAGGGTGTAAAAGAATATGAAATTGGACGTATGCTTTATGATGAATTTATCAGTATGCCGGATGTTAAAGTATACGACGAAGTAGCAAGTAATCGCATTAAAAGTTATATAGATGGAGAGAGTATAGAATCCTTTTATAGAAACGGAAAGCAGACCTTAGTAGTAAGCAGAAAAAAGCCGGGAACCTTTCAGACATGTAAGCCTTCTGCTGATTATATGTTACCTTTGGTCAGTGGTTGTATGGGTCAGTGTGAATACTGCTATTTGCATACCCAACTAGGGGATAAACCTTATATACGAGTGAATGTGAATTTAGAGGAGATCTTTGACCAAGCAAGTAAGTACATGGAAGAGAATAAGGATAAAATCACTACATTTGAAGGTTCTGCAACTTCTGATCCTCTGTGTGTGGAACCATATACACATGCACTTAAAAAGACTATATTATTTTTTGCAAAGGAACCCTTGGGGGCATTTCGGTTTGTATCTAAATATAGTGATGTAGATGGACTTCTTAAACTACCTCATAACAATAAGACAGAAGTACGCTTCAGTCTGAATACGGAAAGAGTACGTTCAGAATATGAGCATTTTACAGCTAACATAACTGCTAGGATTCATGCTGCTGCTAAAATGAGTAGGGCAGGATATCCTATTGGTTTTTTAATTGCACCGGTTTTTGTATATGAGGGGTGGAAAAAGGAGTATGAGGAGCTATTAAAAGAATTAGCAGATGCTTTACCAGAGGATCTTCCTCATAGACTCTTTTTTGAGGTGATTTCACATCGTTATACCCCGAAAGCAAAGAATCTGATACAGGAAATCTTTCCAACCTCTACATTGCCTATGAAGGATGAAGAAAGAAAGTATAAGTATGGACAGTTCGGATATGGTAAGTACACATACACAAAGGAGGACATGCAGGAAATAAAAAGTTTCTTTCAGGAGAAGCTAACATGCTATTTTCCAGAGTGTGAGATTAAATATATTATATAATATTCTTATTAATAAACTATGAATAATTATTTTTTGAAATGTTGCAATAGCCTTCCACAAGGGTTATAATAGTAGAAATTTTAGATTTTATGAGAAGGGAACATGGGATATCAATGAAAAAGGTCATAGTATTCATAGTGCTTTATACCTTAATATTTACTATGACAGCATGTGAACAAAGCAATGTGACAAAAAAGGAAACGAGAAAGCCTTCCCATAAAACAGTTAAAACATCGGATGTTGTTGGTGAAAATACAATATCGCAAAAACAGCCAACATTGGAGCCGACAGTAGAACCAACAAAAAATTCCTCTGCTAAAGGGCTTATTGTGATTGATGCAGGTCATCAGGCGAAACAGAATTCTGGGTTAGAGCCAATTGGTCCAGGTGCAACAGAGAAAAAGAAAAAGGTTTCCAGTGGAACCCGTGGCAGTGAAACTGGTTTATATGAATATAAGCTTAATTTGACTGTAGCATTAAAGCTACAAAAGGTGTTAGAGAAGCAAGGGTATCAGGTTATTATGACACGAACCACGAATAATGTGAACATCAGTAATGCTAAGAGAGCTCAGATAGCCAATGATACTAATGCTGATTTACTGATTCGTATTCATGCGAATGGATCCGAGAATCGCAGTTTAAATGGTGTTATGACCATTTGTAATACAAGTAATAATCCGTATAATTCAACTATTTATAGTCAGTGTAGGAAACTTTCTGAACTTGTGTTATCTGGTATTTTAAATACTACTGGGGCAAATTCCAAGGGAGTTTGGGAGACGGATACCATGACAGGAATTAACTGGTCTAAAGTTCCTACTACTATTGTAGAAATGGGTTATATGACAAACAAAGAAGAGGAAAAATTACTTGCAACAGAGGAGTATCAGAATAAAATAGTGCAAGGTATTTCTGATGCTTTAAATCAATATTTTGAAGAAATAGAGTAAGGGGAGGATAACACAAATGATACGTATGGAAATGGCATGTTTAATCATTACGTCTTTTATCGCTGTTACGTATTTTTCTGCAAAGAGAAAGAAGTCTTTTATCCATACCTTATTCTCCTTTTTAATCGTCACTTCAATAATAAATCTTATTTTTGATAGCATAACAATATATACCGTAAATCATTTGGATTTTGTACCACATCTTGTGAATGAGTTGTTTCATAAGATATTTATTGGGTCTTTAGTTATTGTTCTATTTGTTGTTTATTGCTATATTTTAACACTAACCAATAGAGAGAGTGATGGAAGTTATAGGTTAGGACGTATATGGTATATCCCTCTTATTGTTTCTTTGGCAGGTGTCATCTGTTTGCCGTTATATTATATGGAAACTCCCGGTGGCAATTATTCTTATGGACCAGCTGCTGGTATTGCCTACGTTAGTGTTGCCTTCTATCTTATTTTTTCTTTATTTTATTGTATCAAAAATTGGCGGTATATTAATTATAAGAAGAAAAGTGCTGTTATGATAGCTCTAGGGTGTGAACTGATTTTTTCGGTTTATCAAGCTTTTTTTCCATTATCCCTTTTTTCTGGAGTTGGCATTACATTATTAAATCTTGCGCTTTTTCTGACGGTAGAAAGCCCAGATGTACTATTAATAGAGCAACTAAAGGATGAAAAAGAGAAGGCACATTTAGCTAATAAAGCTAAGACATACTTTCTTGCAAATATGTCTCATGAAATACGTACTCCGATTAACTCTATCCTAGGAATGAATGAAATGATTTTAAGGGAAAGTCATGAGGAATTAATAAAAGAGTATGCCTCTGATATACAGTCAGCAACCCAGAGCCTATATAGTATCATTAATGATATTTTGGATGTATCAAAGATTGAATCTGGAAAGATGGAAATTATCCCTGTGGAGTACGACTTAAGTAGCTTGATTCATGATCTTGTTAGTATGTTTACCCCAAGAGCAGAAGCAAAGAATCTGACGTTTCATGTAAAGGTAGACCCTACTTTGCCATCTAGACTATATGGAGATGATGTGCGTGTGCGTCAGGTCTTAATTAATTTGTTAACTAATGCAGTTAAATATACCCATAAGGGAACTATTGAGCTTTATGTTACGGGGACACAGTTTGTGGAAGATGCGGAGTTATTATTTGAAGTTAAGGATACTGGAATTGGTATCAAGAAGGAGAATATATCTCGATTATATGTTGCCTTTCAACGAATAGAGGAAGAGAAGAATCGAAATATTGAAGGAACTGGCCTAGGTCTTAATATTTCGAAGCAGCTTCTTGAAATGATGGGAAGTAGTCTTATTGTAAATAGTGATTATGGGAAGGGTTCTACTTTTAGTTTTGTTTTAAAACAGGGAATAGTGGACAAAGACCCGGTCGGTGACTTACAGGAAAGAATCTATAGAAGGGCCAATGAATACATACATCAAACGTCTTTTTGTGCGCCTCAAGCACATGTGCTAGTGGTAGATGATAATGAGATGAACCGTAAAGTATTTCATGGATTACTAAAGCAGACTGAACTTATGATTACTGAGGCAGAAAGTGGTATGGAAGCCTTGGATTTAGTACAAAAGCATGAGTTTGATTTGATTTTCCTTGATCATATGATGCCTGGTATGGATGGGATAGAGACTTTAAAACATATGAAAATGTTAACTGACAATCGTTGTAGTCAGACTCCAGTGATTGTACTTACTGCAAATGCTGTTACTGGAGCAAAAGAAATGTATATGGACGAGGGCTTTGACGATTTTTTAGCAAAGCCAATTATACCAGATAAATTAGAAAAACAGATAAAGAGACTGTTACCACCACATTTAGTAGAAGAGAAGCAGAATCGTCATAATCTAGAGATTCAAGCTAGCGATATCAAAAGAAATCTTCCAGAAATCGATGGCCTAGACTGGAATTACGGCTTTCTGCACTTTCCAGATAGGGAGCTACTAGTGTATTTGGTGGAGGAGTTTGCTAAGACAATTGATACAGAAGCAGATACACTCTGTAAACTCTATCAAAATATGGATTCAGACGATAACATTCATCTGTATCATTTAAAGGTACATGGTATGAAGAGTTCTGCTGCATTAATCGGCATTATTCCTTTATCTGGAATGGCCAAGATTCTAGAAAATGCTGTGGATACAGGAGATTTAGAGACTGTAAAACTACTTACTCCTGTGTTTTTAAAAGAGTGGAGAAGTTATAAAGGTAAACTTAATCAATTTATTGAGGTAGAAAAATGTACTGTTGATAAATGATAAAAAAAGAAGGGGATACTCATGACAGATGGAAAAGGAAAGCACTTAAAGTATAATCAAATCATTGAGGACTTGAAATCACTTATTCTAGCTGGAGAAATTCCAGCTGGAGGTAAACTTCCCTCTGAAAATGAACTTTCAGCTAAGTATGGAGTAAGTCGCCAAACCGTAAGAAAGGCTATAGCAGAGCTAGCCAATGCTGGTTATGTCTTTGCAGTCCATGGGAAGGGAACTTTTTGTTCGGAGTTAACTAGACATATCCATTCGTCCAAGAATATAGCGGTGATTACCACCTATCTGTCGGATTATATCTTTCCTAAAGTCATTCAGGGAGTAGATGATGCTCTTACAGAGGAAGGATATAGCATTATACTTAAGAATACTAGGAATTCAAGAAGCCAGGAAGCAAGATGTCTAGAGGAATTATTACAGAAGGATATTGAAGGACTAATTATTGAACCTAGTAAAAGTCATATATATTGCCGACATTTAAATCTATATGAGAAGCTTACGGAATATAAGATTCCTTATGTATTTATACAAGGATGCTATTCTCAGATGATGCACAAACCTCATGTACTTATGGACGACTTAAAGGGAGGATATCTGGTGACCAAATATCTTATTGAACAAGGGCATCAGTCTATTGCAGGTGTCTTTAAATCAGATGATTCTCAAGGTCAAAACCGTCATAGGGGATATGCCAAGGCATTACAGGAAGCAGGTATTAGTTACAATCCAGACATTGTAATCTGGTTTTATACTGAGGATCGTGCAGTTCATCCTGCAGAAAATATGAAACAGCTTATTAAGAATGGGACAAAATTGGATGCAGTGGTGTGTTATAATGATCAGATTGCTATCTCCGTTATAAGAGCTCTTTTAGAGTTAGGAATTAAGGTGCCAGATGATCTGTCTGTTACTGGCTATGATAATTCCTATATGTCAAGCTATGGAGGACTGAAGCTTACTACCATTGCACATCCCCATGAGAGATTGGGAGAAACAGCAGCAAAGTTACTTCTGTCCATTATGAGAAGTGGAGATGTCAACCAGGAGGAACAGTATATTCTAATGGAGCCGGAACTTGTTATTGGAAATTCAACCATCAAAAGAAACTAAATATACGGACAATTGCATTAACAGTTGTGAGGATTAGGAGGATGTTACACCAGATGAGTGGGACATCCTTTTTTATTGCATAGGAAATTGCTTCGTAATATCCTATGCAATAAAAAAGCTTTCTAAAAGACAGAAAGCTGGTAATCGCACTGCGGCGGTATAGATAATGTCGCTTACGCGACCCGCCCCAGGAGGAGAGTTGCGCAAGCAAAACTCTTTATTCTTGCAAAAATAAACTGGTACCTTTTAAAAAAACAACTTGAAGAGATGTACGTACAAGTTATAGCATTAAATTAGAGATATTGTAGGAAATTAATTATTTTATAGGAGGTATGAATAATGCTAGGAAAGAAAGAGTATCAATTTTGGTTTTGTACTGGATCCCAAGACTTATACGGTGAGGAGTGCCTTCGTAATGTGGCAAAACATTCTCGGATAATTGTAGAAGAGCTTAATAAGTCTGGGCGCTTGCCTTTTAAAGTTGTCCTAAAACCAACCTTAATAACCAATGAATTAATACGTAAGACATTTAATGAGGCAAACCAGGAGGAATGCTGCGCAGGTGTCATTACTTGGATGCATACCTTTTCCCCTGCAAAATCATGGATATTAGGATTGCAGGAATATAAGAAGCCATTACTACACTTACATACCCAATTCAACGAAGAGATTCCTTATGACAGTA
>JAEZQN010000142.1 GCA_023441145.1 Bacillota bacterium | reverse complement strand
CCAGTATTATTGTTTGCCATAGTATACACCTCCATGATTTGTGCGTAAATAGATACTGTCTATTGACCAGTCATAAGACTTAACTTAACTGTATGTTACAATTAAGTCTAATTCTATTGTGTGTAAGTTGTACCTTTTTTATTAGACCGTACCATGGTAATTAGTGGTGTAAGCCACAGATTATTCCTACATGAACCTACAACTTGTTTCATATACTTATTAAAAAAAGACAAGGATTCTTTATGGAAGTACTAAAACGTTTGAATGAATATTTATGGAATTTTCCTATGATTGTTATATTGTTAGGAACACATTTATTTTTTACATTTCGTTTGAAGTTTGTCCAAAAAAATGTGTTTAAAGGAATTTCCTATAGTGCGAAGCCGGATACCAAAGGCCACGGAGATTTAAGTAGTTTTGGTGCCCTTGCCACTACCCTAGCTGCCACTCTAGGTACTGGCAATATCATTGGGGTCTCCACCGCTATTGCACTAGGAGGACCAGGTGCCCTATTCTGGTGTTGGATTACTGGTATTTTGGGCATGGCCACTACCTATGCTGAATGCTACCTAAGCATTATTTTTAGAAAAAAAACCAGTGATGGAACCTATCTTGGTGGTCCCATGTATTTTATAGAGCATGGTCTTCACAAAAAATGGTTAGCTATGTTTTATGCTTTTGCTACGTTAATTGCTTCTTTTGGAGTAGGCTGCACCACACAATCTAATGCCATTAGTACCACTGCTAATACCCTATGGCATGTTTCTCCCTATATCGTAGGCTTTTTAGTGGCTATCCCTATTGGATTCGTATTAATCGGTGGAATTAAGTCCATTGGTAAGGTATGCACTGCCTTAGTTCCAGCCATGGGCATCTTTTATATATTAGGTTGTATCTTTTTGATTATTGTTAACTTTAACTATCTAGGTCCATCCTTGGCCTTAATTCTGAAATCTGCTTTTGTACCTACCTCTATTGCCGGAGGCTTTATTGCAGCCACCCTGCAAAATGCTTGTCGCTATGGGATTGCCCGAGGATTGTTTACCAATGAAGCAGGTCTTGGCTCCGCTGGTATTGCTGCCGCTACTGCAAAAACAGATAAACCGGCCAGACAGGCATTAATCTCAATGACTGCTACCTTTTGGGACACTGTTGTTATGTGTGCTGTGACTGGAATCATTATTGTTATTGTTATGTTAAAATCACCTAATTTATTATTCTCCTTTAGCATTGGAGAATATACAACAGTCGCCTTTTCTCAAATTCCTTTAGGTCCCACTATCCTTGGTCTATCCCTAATAGCTTTTGCCTCAGCGACTTTACTTGGATGGTTCTATTTTGGTGAAAAGGCAACTGACTATCTACTTGGTAAACGTGCTATTAAATTCTACCAACTAGCCTATATTGTCATGATTTACATAGGCGCTGTCATGTCCCTTGAGTTAGTATGGGAGTTGACTGATTTCATTAATGTTTTTATGGCTCTGCCTTGTATCTATGGTCTATTTATGTTACGAAGACTGATTCAAAGACCATAGTACTAGCTTACATAAATTCTTTAATTATTTAGCGAATAAAAAGCCTCCCTTACTGTTAAACGGGAGGCTTTCTTATATTATGAATTATGCTTGTACATGACCGCATATTGAAGCTCGTTGGCTACTTCTGTACCTTTAAAGTATTCCACAAGGGCAAGTCCTAGATCAATAGCAGTACCAAAGCCTTGACTAGTAATTATATTCTCATCCTTAACTACATTAGCATCTACGTAATTACAGCTTACAAGTTCATTCTTCAGATTACGATAGCATGTTGCATTCTTACCTTCTAGAATGCCAAGCTCCTCCAATAAAGTTGGAGCCGCGCAGATAGCTGCTATCATCTTACGCTCTCGGTGAAACTCATTTAAAACGGTGCATAGTCCTTCGTGCTTACGCAGATTTTTAACTCCAGTTGTTCCACCAGGTAAAAATAGCATGTCCACATCTTCGAATCCTACTTCTTCAAAAACCTTGTCTGCACTTATTACAATTCCATGAGCTCCAAGGATATCAGTCGTATCCGAAACAGAAATCATGATTGTTTCAATATCAGCTCTTCTTAGTAAGTCGACTACAGCCAGTCCCTCCACCTCTTCAAAACCATCTGCTACAAAAACATAAACCTTTGACATTTCTTCCTCCATCTTTCTCCATATTAATTATACTATGTAGAAACATTACTTCTTTTTGCTTGTTTTCGCATAGTTAAATGCGTTTATCTTAACTTTTTTAGATTCTGCCTCTTTTTGTTTTCTGGCTTCTTTTAATACCATTATACCACAAACAATCCATATTACAGCACAAAAAATCATTATTATAAAATTAAGTAACCAGTCTTGTTCCTTTACTATGACATCATATATACCAATAACTAGACATAGCACAGCTAAGGCATAAAATGCCATGCCCACCTTTTTAGCTGTATGACTTGATTTAAACTTCATATTGATACTCCCCCTCTGTTATAGCTGTAAGTCATATTGGTGATCCTTCAGCCACTTTCTATATTGCTTATATTCTGGTTGAAACTTTTCAACTTCCTTCCAGAATTCTTTGGAATGGTTCATATGAATCATATGGCACAGTTCATGTATTACTACATACTCTATTACTGGTTGTGGTGCCATTACCAACCTATAATTAAAGTTCAGATTCTGCTTTGAGGAACAGCTTCCCCATCTCGTTTTTTGATCCTTAATGGCAATCTGGTTCACTTTAAGCTTCATTATCCTTGCATAATAGTCTGTTAATTCTCTTAAAACCTTCCTTGCTTGATGGCGGTACCACTGCTCTAGCATCTTAGGAATCAGTTCCTTATGCTCTTCTAAAATCCATACATGAAGCTTATTTTCTATAAGAAAGACTCTCTCCCTACTTTGTTCATACTCTATTTGTAGCTCTAACTCCTGTCCAAGAAACAAAAGCTTTCTTCCTGTCTCATATAGTCTCTCTATAGGATTTCTTTTTCTAGCAGCCATCACTCTTACATAGATCCACCTTTGACGACTCTTGAGCACTCTTTTTAAATCATGTTCGGATATTCCCTTAGGAGCCCGAACGAAAACTTGTCCATCTCTTGTAATCTCAATGGCAATAGATTTACGATTTGATTCTAAAACCTGATATGTTATTCTTTCATCACCTATTTGGATTTCCATATGATTCCCTCTTTTCATCCTATTTTAACACAACCTACGTATTAACTCAACCTAGCACTCACTTTGTTGTAATAAATACCCATTTTATCGAATAGTGTTAACAGATAATACACCTACCTAGAGTATGTTATATAATATGATATTTTGAAGGAACTTTTATTATAAATCACATAGCTTTACTTGCAAAAATCTCCCCTGCGGTTAGTCCTGAAAACGTCATTATCTATACCTCCGCAGTGCGATAGGGGCTTTCTTTCCTTTAGAAAGCCTTTTTTGTTGTATGGGAGCTATAAGAACAATTTTCTATACAATAAAAAACTGCAAGGATGCTTGCACCCTTGCAGTTTAATACAATTAAAATTTAGATTAGTAAGACATTCCACCCATAAATGCAGACAAAATAGTCATAAAGTCAGCAGCTTCTGTTGGAACTTCAACTGTTTCTTCTTTGCCCTCTTGTACGGAACATGTAAAACTCATCTTTAAGGAAGCTTCCTCATCTTTTGCATTCATACTGAACTTCTGCTCTGCTACTCTCTTACCCTCAGAACCACTAATTTCAGAAGTATAGTTAAATGCAAAATCTTTTGTATCTGCAGAGGTCTTCGCAGCATCTTCAAAGCTAGTCTTGAGTTCTGCTAGAATATCAGATTTCTGACCTTTATACTCAGTTGCAATTGCTTTAAATGACTCAACTGCTTCCATCTGTTCCATTACTGTATCAAAACACTTAGAAAAATCAGCTTTTGCTAATGCTTCAAAAGTAGCCTTTACATTCTTATCGCTAAGAT
>JAEZQN010000141.1 GCA_023441145.1 Bacillota bacterium | reverse complement strand
CAAATACATCAGCTAAGGAAGCTAAATCTTTGCTAAATGCTTCTTCATTCTTAGTTTCTTCTTTTCTATAACGAGTGTTTTCTAAAAGAACAACATCGCCATCCTTCATAGCTTCAACAGCTGCTTTTGCGTTTGGTCCAACTACTTCTGGATCTGCAGCAAATTTAACTTCCTGACCTAATAATTCGCTTAATCTTACAGCTACAGGAGCCAAAGATAATTCTGGCTTTGGTTCACCCTTTGGTTTACCAAGATGAGAGCAAAGAATAACTTTACCGCCATCATTAATAAGCTTTTTAATAGTAGGAAGAGCAGCTACTAGACGGTTTTCGTCTGTAATTTTTCCTTCTTGTAATGGAACATTAAAGTCACAACGAACCAATACTCTTTTACCCTTAACATTGATATCATCTACAGATTTTTTATTTAACATGGTGATACTCCTTTCTAATTTAAAATAGGTCTGGCCCTTAGTAGAATCAATACGGATTGATTACCTTACAAAGACCGGACCTATTAAGATCGTAAAGTATTAACCTTACAAATTATACTACTGCTTGTTTACCAATTAAGCTAATTCAGCAAAGTATTTGATTGTTCTAACCATCTGGCTAGTGTAAGAATTTTCATTGTCATACCAAGAAACAACTTTTACTAAAGTCTTTCCGCCATCAAGTGGAGTTACTTTTGTTTGAGTTGCATCAAATAAAGAACCTTCAGTAATACCGATGATATCAGAAGATACTAATTCTTCTTCAGTGTAACCGAAAGATGCAGAAGTAGCAGCTTTCATAGCAGCGTTAACGTCTGCAGCTGTAACTTCACCTTTTACTACTGCTACTAATTCAGTTAAAGAACCAGTTGGAGTAGGTACACGCTGAGCAGCACCATCTAATTTACCAGCTAAAGCTGGGATAACTAAACCGATTGCTTTAGCAGCACCAGTGGAGTTAGGAACGATATTTTCAGCAGCTGCACGAGCTCTTCTTAAGTCTCCCTTTGGATGAGGACCATCTAAAGTCATCTGATCACCAGTATAGGAGTGAATTGTAGTCATGAAACCTTTTTCGATTTCTACTAAGTTATTTAAAGTATTAGCCATAGGAGCTAAACAGTTAGTTGTACAAGAAGCAGCAGAGATGATTGTATCTTCTTTAGTTAAAGTATCTTCGTTTACGCTGTAAACGATAGTTGGAAGATCGTTACCTGCTGGAGCAGAAATAACAACTCTTTTAGCACCTGCATCGATATGTGCTTGAGATTTAGCTTTAGATACGTAGAATCCAGTACATTCTAATACTACGTCTACACCTAATTCTCCCCAAGGAAGGTCAGCAGCATTTCTTTCAGCGTAGATTTTAATTTCTTTACCATTTACTACGATAGAAGACTCTTTAGCTTCTACTGTACCATTGTATCTACCTTGTGCTGTATCATATTTTAATAAGTGAGCTAACATTTTTGGGTTAGTTAAGTCGTTGATAGCAACAACCTCGTAACCTTCAGCACCAAACATTTGTCTAAATGCAAGACGACCAATACGTCCAAAACCATTAATTGCAACTTTTACTGCCATTTAATAATTCCTCCTAAAAGTTATTTTTTATAATATCCTGCCTATGAATAACTATGTAATACATAGGGGTATTAATCTTATAACGAAGTGTTGGATTGACAATTTTTTGTCGAGCCTACGACCTCAAGTGATATTTTACCTAATTTGTTATAAAATATCAAGTGAAATTTAAAAAAGTAAATCTTATTTGTTTTTACTAGGAATCTTAACTATATTTCATCTCTTACATAGTTTGCGATATTTAGAGAATGGTCTGATATTCTCTCTAAATTTGTCAATGCATCAATAAAAACTACACCAGATTCAGAATTACATAAATTTTTAGACAATCTTTCTATATGCTTTTGTCTTAATGTGTCTTCTAAGGTATCTACCGTATCTTCTAATGCTACCACCACGTTAACATGTTCCATGGACATTTTATCTCTTGCTAAAAGTGCATTTTCAAAAGCCTCTACAGATGGTTTACAGATACTTCTCATTTCCTCCTGTGCTTTTGGAGAAAACGTGATACCGTGATCGTTCTTTTCCATGGCCAGCTCAGCAAGATTTTCTGCATGATCGCCGACTCTCTCTATATTACTAATGGTATAAAACATATTATTTACTACTTTATGCTGTTTTTCACTTAATGACAGATTACTTATCTTCACTAAATAGTTTGACACTAAGTTCACCATTTTATCAATGTTTTTTTCAACGTCTGTAACTTTTTTCGCTTTTTCAACGTCATTATTTAACATTGCATCGATAGACAGCTTTACATTTTCTAACGCTATACGACCAGTATGAACAACCTCTTTTACCGCATTTTCCACTGCAAAGGTTGGGGATTCTAAAATTCGATCATCTAAATGTTGTAATAACTTCTTCGTTTCATCTTGTTCTTCGTATTTCTCATTATTAACAAAGAACTTAGAAGCCTTCACTAATAAATTAGAGAATGGAAGTAATAGCATCGTGTTTAATACATTAAATACGGTATGGAAAACAGAAATTCCAACACTATTAATTGATGTATTCGCTAACCTTTGATTAAATAAGAAGAATACAAATATTAGTGTACCAAAAATAACGGTACCAATCACATTAAAAAGCAAATGGATGATAGCTGCACGTTTTGCATTTCTTGGTGCACCAATACTAGATATCATTGCTGTAAAACAAGAACCAATGTTACTACCTAAGCTAATAAACATAGCGGAAGCCGCAGTTACTGCTCCACCTGTAGAGGCAATGGTCTGTAAAATACCAACTACAGCAGAGGAACTTTGCATGATACCAGTTACTATGACTCCGGCCAAAATACCTAAAATAGGATTACTACCCAATAACATGAATGCATTACGGAAGATTGGCAAATCTGTATATGTGGATGTACCATCCTTCATAAATGCCATACCAACAAAGATAAATCCTAAACCAACTAGAATTTCACCTATTAACTTTTTATTTTGCTTACGAGTAAACATTACCATAAAGGCACCTACACCAATTAATAATGGTGCATATAAATCAGGGGACACTGCTTTATAGGCTTGACCTAATGTCCCTAAGGAAACAATCCAAGAAGTAATACATGTACCAATATTGGCACCCATGATCACTCCTACTGCCTGTCCTAAGGACATGATACCGGCATTAACAAAACCTACAATCATAACCGTGGTAGCACTACTACTTTGTATAATGGCTGTAATCAGTGCACCTACCAATACTGCTACCAACTTGTTATTTGTCAAAACACCAAATAACTGTTTTAATTTGTCACCTGTACCCTTTTGAATACCATCAGACATCATATGCATGCCATACAAAAACATGCCAAGCCCCCCGGCAAAGGTGAATATATTACTTATATCCTCTATACGCATTTCTGCCTCCTAAAAAAAGTTGTTCCCCTAAAAGCCCCTTATTTTCATAATATCATAAAGAATTTGTTAAGAAAACAAAAATTACATATAAAAGTTATAAATATTTATATAGAAAAATATCTAATTTTACCAAAATGTAAAAGACTTCAAAAAAAGGATTTATCAAAAGTAAAACAAAGTGATATAATATTAGGTTCAACGAGATGAACCTAATATCTTTAGATAAAAACGAAAGCTGCTACACATAGTATGGTAGCAGCTTTCGTTTTTATAGATCCTTATATAAATTCTCGTACTTCTTTGCGGAATTTATCCATGAGAAATCCATAGCCATTCCTCTGTCAATCAACTTATTCCATTCTCTTTTTTTCGTATAATAAATGTATTTTGCATAACGAATTGTGTTTAACATCTCATGCGCGTTGTAATTACTGAAGGAAAATCCTGTTCCAGTACTCTCATATTCATTGTATGGAATTACAGTGTCGCGAAGGCCTCCAGTTTCTCTTACAATCGGAACAGTTCCATAACGAAGACTCATAAGCTGACTAAGTCCACATGGTTCAAATAGGGATGGCATTAAAAATGCATCACAAGCTGCGTAAATGCGATGAGCTCTTTCATTATTATAATAAATATTCGCAGAAACTCTATCCTTATACTTCCATGCATAATGTCGGAATAAATTCTCGTATTTTGGACTTCCTGTACCTAAAACTACTAATTGTACATCCTCCGTACAGATTTCCTCTATCATATAATCAACAAGGTCTAATCCCTTTTGATCAGTTAATCTTGAAACGATGCCAAGCATAAAGGTTTTATCATCTTTTCTAAGGCCAAGCTCTGTTTGTAACGCTCTTTTATTCTTAATCTTTTCCTTGCGGAAATTAACTGCAGTGTAATTATTAACAATTAATGGGTCTGTCTCTGGATTATATTCCTCATAATCTAATCCATTAATAATACCCCTTAAGGAATTGCTTCTAGCCCGAATAAGTCCATCTAACCCTTCTCCATAGAAAGGTGTCTTAATTTCTTCTGCATATGTATCACTAACCGTAGTTATGATATCTGCATATACCAGACCACCTTTAAGATAGTTAGCATCCCCATAAGCTTCTAGCTTATCTGGCGCAAATAAATAATCTGGAAAACCTGTTATGTTCTGAATCGTTTCCATATCCCATATACCCTGGAATTTCAGATTGTGAATGGTCATAATTGTTTTGATATCTTTATAAAAAGGATCTAAATGGAAAGAATCCTTAAGATAAACTGGTACTAAGCCTGTCTGCCAGTCATGACAGTGTATAATATCTGGTTGGAAAGGAATATGTGGCAAGGCAGATAAGGATGCCTTACAAAAATAACCGAATCGTTCTACATCTTGATAAATCTCCCCGTATGGGTGAGGACCAGAGAAATAGAATTCATTATCAATGAAATAAAAGGTAATGCCCTCATACTCAAGCTCAAAAATACCTACATATTGATTTCTCCATGAAATGTTCATAATAAAATTGGTTTTGTACACCATTTTTTCTGTATACTCGTTTGGAATAGCCAAATACTTAGGTATCATCACACGAACATCATATTCTTCTTTGTTAAAGTGTTTTGGTAGGGATCCAACAACATCCGCCAATCCACCTGTTTTAATAAATGGTACACACTCTGATGCAATAAATAAAACTTTCTTCATTAAGTAACCTCCTGATAATATATTACATCTGGCATCCACTTGCTTATCAAAGATAATGCTATTATAGTAACTAACCATTAACGTAAATTATAGTAATCCGCTTAGGTCTCTCAAAATAACAATAAATCCTGAGCATCTTGGTCAACAAGATACTCAGGATTATCTTCGATCTCTAGTAGTACTTAGCATAAGTTTTAACCTAAGCCTTACTTAACGTTGCCTCCATCATTATAAAACAATTAAGGAATAAAATCAATCATCCTCTCATTTTATATTCAAGACGAATTTTATCTGCAATTAAAGCAACAAACTCTGAGTTTGTTGGTTTACCTTTTCCATTATTTACTGTATAACCAAACAAATCATCAATTGTATCCATCTTTCCTCTTGACCAAGCTACTTCAATGGCATGACGGATTGCTCTCTCTACTCTGCTAGGAGTCGTTTTATGTCTCTTTGCAATGGATGGATACAGTAACTTTGTGATTGAATTCAGCATCTCAGTGTCATTAACTGACATCATAATAGCGTCTCTTAAATACTGATATCCCTTAATATGTGCTGGTACTCCAATTTCATGTATAATATTTGTCACATCTGATTCCAAATTGCGTTCCATATACTGCTGTTTATTCTCAAACGAAGTAGCTTTTAAAGGCTCAACCAACTTATTATGTAAAACGCCCTTAATTTGCTTAATTCTTGTGAGAATCATATCGTTATCAAAAGGTTTCATTATGTAATAATTAGCACCTAGCTCAAATGCATTTTCAGTGACTCCCTCCTGACCAATAGCAGTGATCACTATAAATGCAGGTGTTTTTTTATAGTCATTGCCACTACGAACCTTTTCCATTACGCCTAAACCATCCAGCTTTGGCATAATCAAATCTAATAACACTATATCAGGAGACTTGTCCTTAATAATAGAAAGTGCATCGATTCCATTCCCAGCAGTTCCTACAACTTCAATATCTTTGTCCTCCTTCATTATGTCAGATAATAAATTAACCATTCTTTCGTTGTCATCAACTATTGCAACATTAATTTTTGCCATCAGAATTCCTCCCATAATATTATTTCCCTCTCCTCAGATGCAACATAATAATTGCTTATGCATATGAAATTTTGTCTGGTTGCTAAACTTACTTCTAAGTTCTTACAATTGGATTATACAAGGATTTTCAATTTAAGTCAATGAAAAATAGCAAAAATTGTTAAATTATTGAATTTGCCTTGGTATATGTTAAAGAATTGTAAAATAACCATGAATTCCATACACATAAACAAAATTAGTCACTATTGATGATTAAGGGTAAATACACAGAAATATTTACGTATTTGAAGAAAAACATCTTTCATAATTTATAAATGTAAATATTTGCCATATTTATATAATACCCAAATAACATTGATTAATCAATTGTTATTTTTCGCAGATTACGACAGCAACTTTAGCATACTACTTTTTTAATTGTGTTGATTAGTTTCTATTCACCTGTCTTCAGCATATTCTCAACAAATGTGCCATAGCCTTTTGTTGAGTCTTGTATAAAAACATGAGTCACAGCACCTATAATTTTACCGTCTTGAAGGATTGGACTTCCACTCATACCCTGAACAATCCCATTCGTAATTGCCAGCAACTTTTCATCCGTTATTTTTAATACAAGTCCTTTATTCTGCTTAGAACTATTCATCAATACCTTTTCAATTTGTATCTGATATTCCTTTACACTTCCTTCTACAGAACATAAAATACTAGCATTTCCTAGATGAATATCTTGCTTTAACCCGATAGGATAGCTTCTATTAGAACCTAAATTATAATTACTCCAGTTTATTTTTCCAAAAATACCTTGTGAGCTATTTTTATTAATGGTTCCAATGTCATTACCAGCACCCGTTTGAATCATACCAACAACTTCTCCAGGAGTCCCATCTTCTCCTGGTACAATATCTAATACTTTAGCATTGTATAAAGTTCCTGCTTGAATCTCCATCAATTGGTTAGTATCTACATCTGTAATACCATGACCTAATGCACCAAATTTTCCATCTTCGGTAACATAAGTCAAAGTACCGATTCCTTGTGTATCATCCCGAATCCAAGTACCGATTTTATAGTCTCCTTCTGTACTTTTCACAGGAGTGACACTAACTTCAACACTTTCACTAGCCCTACGAACCAATAAGTTTACAGGATTAGTTCCGCATTTTTGAATTCGGTCAATGAAGTCTTCCTTATCATTAACCTTACTTCCATTCATCGCTACAATATAATCACCAGATTTTAGTATATTTACAGTTGGGCTATATTCTTTTCCATCCTCTCCTACGATAGTACTGGTTCCTAATACCATAACCCCATCTGACTCGATATACACTCCAATAGGAGCACCAGATGGTATCACTGATTTCTCTTTAATAACATTAACTGTAATGGTTTTATAATTAAAAATTCCAAATAACTTTAAATCTACCTTATATTCTCCTAATTCACTTGAATTTAAAGTAAAAGGTTCATTAAAGTCAAAATTTATTTTATCAGAATCAACTTTATTTTTTTGATTTACATTTAAAACTGTTACACCCTCATCTAGTTCTGCTCTAATTGGTAACGCAAAATCAAACTCTTCCTGATCATTGACAAAAAGATTGATACTGTTTGGTACCTGCCTATCTACATAGTAATAAAACATACATATCAGGGTAGCAAAACTAATAACAAATGCCACGATTAAGCAATTCCTATACACGGCTCTTCTTTTCATTCTTCCACTCCATTTCCTTTGCATTATATTATCTTGTATCAATAAGTAGTCAGTTATACACTTTGGTATAACTTTTTTGCAAATTTTATCCATTTCGGATACATAGTGGTAATAAATAAAAGGGATGCTTATGCATCCCAAGAATAGTATGTGTATATAAGTTGCTAATAAACTAGTAACATTTAGTTTTGGTTGCCAATTCCTTCATCTCTCTGGCATTGTTTTTCACATTTTCTGTAATGATAGCACCTCCGAGCATTCTAGCCAATTCTTCTATGGACTCACTCTCACTTAGCATTCCAATGGTTGTGGCGGTTCTTATCTCGTCTTCTTTCTTTTCAATAATATAATGATGATCTGCCATAGCAGCAATCTGAGGTAGATGTGTAATACAAAGTACTTGATGTTTTCTAGATATTACTGCCATACGTTCACTGACCTTCTGTGCAGTACGGCCACTGATTCCCACATCAATTTCATCAAAAATCAATGTATTAACAAAATCTTGATCTGCTAATACTGATTTAATGGCTAGCATTACTCGAGAAAGCTCACCTCCAGAAGCAACCTTAGATAATGGTTTTACATCTTCACCTAAATTAGTAGAAATCATAAATTCCACATCATCAAACCCTGATTCTGTATACTTCTCCATTCTATTTACAGAAATAGAAAATTGCACATTTAAAAAATTCAACTCTTTTAATGCATCTGTAATCTTTTCTTCCAACTCACTAGCATACGTTTTACGCAAATCAGATATCTCTAAACTGAGTCCTTCTAATTGTCCTTCTAGTTTCTTTCTATCAGCCTTTAATCGTTCCTGATATTCGTCATATTGAAGATACTTCTCTAGCTTACTCTTATTATTGTTAAGGTAATTAAGCACATCCTCTATCGTATTACCATATTTGGCTTTCAAGTTATTGATAAGATTCAAACGGTCTTCAATCCTCATAAATTCCTGAGTATCAAAGTCAAAGTCAGACAAATAGTCTTGTAACTCTCGATTAAAATCGTTCATCAAATTGTCGATATCAGTTAGTTGCTGTAAATATCCCTCAATCTTATCATCAAATTCAGCCACCTTAGAAATTAAGCGAATAGAACGGCTAATATTATCACTAATACTATCATTACCTTCTGAAGAAATCTCATACACATTACTTAAGTTTTCAGAGATAATATTAGCGTTGGATAGTCTCTTATATTCAACCGCCAAAGAGGCATCTTCTCCTGGCATAAGCTTTGCACTTTCAATTTCATGAATCTCATATTCTAAAAACGAAATCTCTCGTAGCTTCTGATCTTCTGAAATCGAGGTTTCTTCTAACTCTTTGTTAATTCGTTGATATTCTCGATAAACACCTACAAGCTCCTGCTTTAATGGTTGAAGCGCTTGCTTACCATATTGATCTATAATACTCAGATGCTTTGATTTATATAAAAGAGACTGATGCTCATGCTGGCCATGAATGTCAATCAACATCTCTGCGATTTGCTTTAGCATAGCATTAGAAACATTCTCACCATTAATACGATTCGATATTCTCTGATTCGTTATCTTGCGACTAATAATTAATTGACCATCCTCTGGATAGATATCTAACTCCTTCAATTGTTCCAAAGTATGTATATCTTCTATCTGAAAGATTAGTTCAACTAATGCATAATCTGCACCTTTACGAATGATATCTCTACTTACCTTACCGCCCAATGCAATATTAATAGAACCTAAAATAATTGACTTTCCGGCACCAGTTTCACCAGTCAAAACATTTAGGTGATTCTCAAAACATATATCTATTTCATCAATTATCGCCATATTCTTAACATGCAAATTTAGTAACAAAACATTACCTCCAATTCCATCACAAACGTATGTTCTGTTAATAGAGTATCATATATTAATTATAAAATCAATCTGAAATTTCATCATAAAGCTCCTAAATGATACAATATATATCGTTTTTATTACAATGACAAGTGCCACACCATTTAAAATGATGTGGCACTTCTTATTTTATTTTATATTTTTTACACTAACCTTACATTTAATTCGTCTACCATTTACCAAGGCTGTAACATAAGTAGTTCCTTTCTTTCGGGCACTTAACTTACCTGTTCTACTTACATTTACAACACGTTGATTTACAGAATCCCATTGAACACTTTTACCATTAATAACACGAAGTTGATAGGTATCATATTGTTCTAGTGTTAGGGTAGATCGATTTAGTCCTACAACCGTTACCGTTGTAGTAGTAGATTTTCCTCCTGATGATGCTAAGGTAATCGTAGCTGTACCAGTGCGAAGAGCTTTCATCTTACCGGTTTTGCTGTTAATAGACACAATACGGGAGTCATCACTATACCAACGTAGGGTATCTGTATTTCTCTTAGGAGCAACAAAACTGTTTAATTTGGTATTTTCTCCTACAACCATTGTTATATTACGATTTACTATGGTAAGAGCTGTAATAGGATTATCTTCAATAACTTGTATAATACAGCTAGCACTCTTGTTAGTTCCATCATTTGTTGTAGCTGTTATTTTACATTTACCCTTTTTCACTGCTATTACTTTACCAGAAGCATCGACATACGCAACCTGTTCATCTGAGGAGGTCCACGTTACACTCTTTAAGGTAGCATTAGCAGGCTTAATCGTTGCTGTTAGTTTTAAGCTATCACCTTCTACTATTTGTGCACTAGATTTATTTAGCTTAATACTTGTAGCCTGTCGGATAACACGAACTCGACAGCTGGCTTTTTCTCCAGATCCATCTAAGGCAGTGGCAGTTATGGTAGCATAGCCAAGTTTAAGGCCCTTAATCGTTCCATTCTTATTCACAGATACTATCTTGCTATTAGAAGTGGTCCATTTAACTTTTGTATTTGTTGCAAAATTACTTTGTACTATCGCCTTAATGCTACCAACTTTTCCAAGACCAATGATATAGCTTGTTTTATCTAAGGTTATACTGGTAACCTTCTCTTCTACAATAACGAGACAGTATTTCGTTAAACCAGTATCATTTGCAGTACAACTAATCAATGCAACTCCGCCAGTCTTTCCAGTTACAATACCACTAGCACTTACACTTGCTACTCTTTCATTAGAGCTTGCATAAGTAACACTTTGGTTATAGGCATTATCTGGAACTATAGTTGGAATTAAGGCAAAGGTTGTTCCTTTAGCTATCTTATTTTCCGAAATATTTAACTGCATATCCTTAACACGCTGAACAATGGTTACGGATAAGGTTGCTGTTAATCCATTAGCAGTGGTTACGTAAATAGGTACTGTTACCTTACCAAGGTGGCTAGCAGATACCGCTGTTGCAATCCCCTTATTATCTATGGTTAGATAATCTTCATTAGAGGAAATAAAGGTTAGGGTTCTATCCGTTACATTTAATGGTGCAAGATTGGCCGTTAAAGTAATGCTATCACCA